>JAEZHS010000016.1 GCA_023436825.1 Pseudomonadota bacterium
GCCCCCTGCTTTGCCGGCAGCTTGGCCTCGGTCGAGACCTGGACCGACCAGCTCAGGATCTCGATGGCGGCGTTGGGGATGTGGCGCTCGAACAGCACGGCGTAGTCGCGCTCGTAGGCCTGGCGCAGCGCCTGGGCGTCGGACGCCTGCAGCGGCCGCTCCGGCAGCTCGACCACGATCTCATGACCCTGGCCGACGTAGCGCATGAAGGCGAGCCGGCGCTCGAAGGTCGCCATGCCGCGCGCGCCCGGCGCCACCAGGGCCGTGGCCTCCGCGCTCATCTCCTTCAGAAGCTCGCTGGCGGCCTCGGCATCGAAGGCGTCGAGCCGCATGTAGCGGCTGCGCACCAGCTCGTAGGACACCGGCGCCGCGAGGAAGCCCACCGCAGAACCGACGCCGGCATTGGGCGGCACGATCACGCGCCTGACGCCGATCTTCTCGGCGACGCGGGCGGCGTGCAGCGGCGCGCCGCCGCCGAAGGCGATGAGATTGTACTGGTTGACGATGGCGCCGCGCTCGACGGCGTGCACGCGGGCCGCACTCGCCATGTTCTCCGACACCATCTCGTACACGGCATAGGCCGCCATCTCGGTCGAGAGGCCGATGCCCTGGGCGACGTCGCGCTCCAGCGCGCCTTTGGCGGCGTCGAGGTCGAGCTTGATGCTGCCGCCGGCGAAGTCGTGCGGATCGATGGTGCCCAGCACGACGTTGGCGTCGGTCACTGCGGGATGCGTGCCGCCGCGGCCGTAGCAGGCCGGACCCGGCTCGGCGCCGGCGCTCTCAGGCCCCACCGTGACTCGCTTCAGCGCATCGAGCCGCGCGATCGAGCCGCCGCCCGCGCCGATCTCGACCATCTCGATCACCGGGATGCGAACGGGCAGGCCCGATCCCTTGAGGAAGCGCGCGGCGCGGTCGACCTCGAATAGCCGCGCGGTGTGCGGCTTGTAGTCGTCGATCAGGCAGATCTTGGCCGTGGTGCCACCCATGTCGTAGCTCAACGCCCGCGCCTCGCCGGCGCGCGCCGCCATTTGCGCCGCAAAAATCGCGCCGCCCGCCGGGCCGGATTCGACCAGCCGCACCGGGAAGCGCCGTGCCGTGGCGATGGCGGTGAGGCCGCCGCCCGAGGTCACGAGGTAGATCGTGCCGATGAATTTCTTCGCCGCGAGCGCCGCCTGCATGCGCTCGAGATAGGAGTCCATCAGGGGCTGGACGTAGGCGTTGGCGACGGCGGTCGAGGTGCGTTCGTACTCGCGCACCTCGGGGCAGACCTCGCTCGACAGCGTGACCCACAGGTCGGGCAACTCTTCCTTCAGGATGTCGCGCGTCCGCCGCTCATGCGCCGGGTTGGCGTAGGCGTGCATGTAGGCGACGGCGATGCTCTCGATGCCGCCGGCCTCCAGCTTGCGGGCGACCTCGCGCACCGCCTTCTCGTCGAGCGCCAGGCGAACCTGGCCGTGCACGTCCATGCGCTCGGGCACGGTGAAGCGGAGCGCCCGGGGCACCAGCGGCCTGGGCTTCTCGATGGTGAGGTCGTACTGGTCGTAGCGGCTTTCGTTGGCGATATCGAGGACGTCGCGGAAGCCCTCGGTGGCCAGCAGCGCCGTGCGCGCGCCGCGGCGCTCGATCACGGCATTGGTGGCAAGCGTGGTGCCGTGCACGAAAACCGTGACGTCGCCGAAGCTCCGCCCGGCATCGGCCAGGATCAGCCGCACGCCGTCGAGAACCGCCTGTTCGGGCCGTTGCGGCGTGGTCAGCAGCTTGCGTGTCAGCCGCTTCCCGCCCTCTTCCAACACCACGTCCGTGAACGTGCCGCCAATGTCGACGGCAATGCGCAAATCCCTGACCACCTTCAATCCAGACCTATATATCCCGCAAGACGGGCGCGACCGTAGACCGGCCTCCTCTGCGTTGCAATTCGCACGCCAGGATGCCTATGGTCGCCTCGTGACGGCCACGGCCCCGACTTTCAGGGCACGACTCTACGCCCTGCTGCGCTACAGCGACCCCACACCTGGCGCCCGCCAGGTCCGGGTGGCCCATCTGATCGTGCTCGGCATCGGCCTGCTCGCCGTGATCCTGCTGTCGATCGACGAATTGGACGGGCAGATCCGGCATGGACTGCGCACGGTCATCTGGACCGTCACGTTCATCTTCCTGGTCGAATACCTGGCGCGCCTGTGGGTGGCTCCCGAGGCGCCGCACTACGACCAGGGATCCGAAATCAACGCGCGCTTGCGTTGGGCGATGACGCTGCAGGGGCTCATCGGCCTCCTCGCGATCCTGCCGGCCTTCATGTTCTTCGGCGGCTACACCATCACGGGCGCGGACGCCGCCTCGGTCTTCTGCATCCTGTGGATCATGAAGCTCGGCCTGCACGCGCCGGCCTTCACGACGCTGGCCCGCGTCGTGTCCAACGAGCGCGCACCGATCGCCAGCGTGCTGATCCTGTTCGCCATCCTGCTGATGATGGCGGCCACCGCCGCCCACATGTTCGAGCGCGTCAAGCAGCCCGAGCAATTCGGCTCGCTGCCGGGCGCCATGTGGTGGGCGGTCGTGACGCTCACCACGACCGGCTACGGTGACGTGGTGCCGCTGACGCTGGGCGGGCGCCTCGTCGGCTCGCTGCTGATGATCTCAGGCATCGCCGTACTCGCCCTGATGACCGGCGTGCTCGCCACCGGCTTCGCCCAGGAAGAACGGCGGCGCGAGTATCTCCGGGTCTGGGAACAGGTGGCGCGCGTGCCGCTGTTCGCCTCGCTCGGCGTCGTCACCCTGTCGGAGATCGTGGGCAAGCTGCGCACGCGCTACTACCCGCCACGCATCACCGTGGTGCGCCGCGGCGATCCCGGCGATTCGATGTTCTTCATCTCGAGCGGCGAGGTCGAGGTCCGCCTGCCCAACGGCGGCTCGGTGCGGCTGGGCGAAGGCGCGTTCTTCGGCGAGATGGCCCTGCTCGAACGCCAGCCGCGCACGGCGTCGGTGGCGACCACCAGGCCGACGACGCTGCTTGTGCTCTATGCCAGTGATTTCTACGAGATCGCCTCGCACATCCCCAAGCTCGCCGAGGCCGTCGAAGTCGAGGCCAAACGCCGGCGCGAGGAGAACCTGGAACGCCAGGCGGCTGGCCGGAGATAAAAGGCCCCCCCGGGGGCCCATTGGCCGGGCCCTCCCCTTGGGCTATATCGCGCCTCATCAGGCTTAGCGCCCCAGCAACGAAAGCCCCCAATGTCGTCCATCACGCCCGTCATCCTGGTCGGAGGTTCCGGCAAGCGCCTGTGGCCCCTGTCGCGCGAAAGCATGCCCAAGCAGTTCGTACCGCTGCTCGGCACGCAATCGACTTTCCAGCAGACGCTGCAGCGCGTCGCCGACCGCGGTCTGTTCGCACGGCCCGTGATCGCGACCAACGACGCCTACCGCTTCATGGCCGAGCAGCAGGCCAAGGAAATCGGCATGGAGATCGACATCCTGGTCGAGCCGTCGCGGCGCGATTCGGGGCCCGCCATGGCGGCCGCGGCCGCCTATACGCGCGCCCAAGGCGCGAAGGCCGTGCTGGCGCTGGCGTCGGATCATCTGGTGATCGGCGCCGAAGAGTTCCGCGCCGGTTGCCGCGACGGCCTCCTGGCCGTCGAACGAGGCGGCATCGTCACTTTCGGCATTCCGCCGACGGAGCCCAAGACCGACTACGGCTACATCCGGCCGAGCAGTCAGCAGATCGGCACGGTGCAGAAGGTCGCGGCGTTCGTCGAGAAGCCCAACGCCCAGACCGCATTGCGCTACATCGCCGAGGGCCTGCTGTGGAACAGCGGCAACTTCCTGTTCCCGCCGGACCTCCTGCTGTCCGAGATGGCGCGCTTCGAGCCGGCCATGGCGGCGGCGGCCGAAGAGGCCGTGGCCAAGGCCAGGAAGAATGGATCGACCGTGTTCCTCGATGCCGACGCCTTCGCCAGGGCGCCGGCCAAGTCGATCGACTACGCCGTGATGGAGCGCACCGACAAGTGCTGGGTGGTGCCGGCGAAGTTCCGCTGGTCCGACCTCGGCACCTGGGACGCCCTGCTCGACGTCGGCGAGGCCGACAGCGCGGGCAACGTCACCGAAGGACCGGTCGAGATCGACCATGTGCGCAACTCCTACGTCCGCTCCGACGGGCCGCTCACCGCGGTGATCGGCGTCGAGGAGGTCGTGGTGGTGGCGATGAACGACGCCGTACTGGTCGGCCATCGCGACAACCTTCCGCGGCTGAAGGACGTCGTGCAGCGCATGTCGGACGGCAAGCACAAGGCCGCCACCGAGCACGCGATCATGCACCGGCCGTGGGGCAGCTATCAGGACATCGATCGCGGCGAACGCTTCCGCGCCAAGCGGCTCACCGTCAACCCCAACGGCAAGCTCAGCCTGCAGAGCCACAAGCGGCGCGCCGAGCATTGGGTCGTGGTCAAGGGCGTGGCCGAGGTCACGCTCGACGGCAAGATCATGACCCTGCACGAGAACGAGTCGGTCTACATCCCGATGGGCGGCATCCATCGCCTGGCCAACCCGGGCAGCGAGCCGCTCGAGGTCGTCGAGGTCCAGACCGGCGACTATCTCGAGGAAGACGACATCATCCGCTACGAGGACATCTACGCTCGTGTGTGAGGCGTGAAGTTCGGCGCCCATCACGAGTGGGGCAAGCTGCGCGAGGTCGTCATCGGCATCTCGCCGGCCGAGGATTTCGTCGTCTTCCACGAAGAGTCGCAGCGCTGGCTGCTGCCGGAGGGCGACAAGGCGAGCCGCGCCCACAAGGGCCGGCGGCTGATCGACGTCGATCCCGAGCGGGCGCGGCGCATCGAACGCCAGGTCGACGCGCTGGCCGAGCTGGTGGCGCGCGAAGGGGTGACCGTTCACCGCCCGCAGCGACTGGAGGGCGAGGAGCGCACCTTCCTGGCCCCCAACGGCGAGGGCGCGCAACTCTTCGCGCGCGACGGCATGATCGTGGTCGGCGACCACGTGATCGACGCCTCGCTGCGGCTGAAATGCCGGCAGCGCGAGCGCTATGGGCTGCGGCCCATCATCCGGCAGATGGTGCAACAGCGCGGCGCGCGCTGGTCGAGCGTGCCGCTGGGCTCCCCGGGCTGCGTCGACGGCCCCTTCCTCGAAGGCGGCGATACGCTGCTGAACGGCCGCGAGGTCTATGTCGGCATCTCGGGCTGCGCCTCCGACCTCGCCGGCGTCGACTGGCTGCAGGCGCTGCTCGGCGACAGCTATCGCGTGCTGGCCGTGGCGATGAAGTCGAACGTGCTGCATCTCGATTGCGCCATGGCCCTGATCAAGCCCGGATTGCTGGTCCATTGCCCCGAGAAGTTGATCGACGGCCTGCCGATGTCGCTGCGCGGCTGGGACAAGATCGCGGTCTCGGTCGACGAGGCCAATCGGCTGGCGACCAACGGCCTGATCCTCGAGGAAGGCCGCGTCATCGTCGATGCCGGCAATGCCCGAGTGATCGACGAACTGCGCAGGCGCAAGGTCGACGTCATTCCCCTGCCCTTCGACGGCCCGATCGCCACCGGCGGCGGCCTGCGCTGTGCGCACCATCCGCTGCTGCGCGAGAGCGTGCTCGACTGACCGAACTCTAGGCCGCCGACGCAGGCGCGTTGTCGGCGAACACCGCCAACTGCGCGGCGAGCGCCTTCTGGAACGCCGGACGCGCTTCGCAGCGCGCCAGGTAGGCTGCCAGCGCCGGTATCGAGGTCACCAGGTCGGTATGCCGCAGCATCCGCAGCACCGTCGCCATGAGCAGGTCGCCGGCCGTGAACCGATCCTCGAGGTAGTCGCGTCCATCCAGCCACGCGACCACGCTCTCCAATCGGCCCTTCACCGCATCGACGGCGCCTTCGCGCAGCCGCATCGCCGCGGCGTCGTCGGCGAACTTCAGATCGATCTGGACCAGGAACATGATCGGCGGCTCGACCGTGTTCAGCGCCGCAAACATCCAGCTCATCGCCCGCGCCCGCTCCGAAGGGTCGGGCGGCAGGAGCGCACTCGATCGTTCCGCAATGTGCTGCACGATGGCCCCCGATTCGAAGAGCACCACCGCGCCTTCCTCGAAGGCGGGAACTTGGCCGAACGGCTGAAGCCTGCGGTAGCCCTCCGGCTTTTCCCTGAAGTCCAGAAGGCGCTCTTCATAAGGCAGGCCCACCTCTTCCAGCGCCCAGCGCACCCGCAGATCGCGCACCAGTCCCTGGGCAAACGGAGGGACCCATCGGTAGGCGCTTACCTTGATCGCGCTCATCGTCCCGCTCCTTCGGACAGATACCGATCCAGCTTGTTCAATGCGCTGTTCCAGCCGCGCACGTGGCCGTCCCGGCTTTCGACGGAGCCGAGGCCCTCCTGCCTCAAGGTCAGCTCCGTCCTGCCGCCGACCTCCCTGAAGGTGAGCGTGATCAGCGACTGCCGGATGGGATCGCCCTCCCAGCCCCAGGTGAAGACCAGGCGACGAAAAGGCTCGATCGACCGGAAGACGCCCGACACGGGGATCACGCGGTCCGGCGTGTTCATGACCAAGCGGTAGCGGCCGCCGATCTCAGGCTCGAGCAGCTCGACCTCGCAGTCGATACCCTCGGGGCCGATCCAAGCCTGGAACTGCCCGCGATCCAGCCAGGCCGCGAACACCCGTGCCGGCGGAGCGTCGAACACGCGCGTGATCTCCAAGACCGTGTCATCGGACGGGACGTTCATCGTGACTTCTTCTCCGACTTCAGTTGGACGTCGAGGCGATCGAAGCTGCCGGCCCAGAAGCGGCGATGGAATTCCAGCCACGCCATGGCGCTGTCGAGCGTCTCGGGCCTGAGGCGGCAATGACGATGCTTCCCGCGCCGCTCGTTGGAGATCAGCCGGGCCTGCTCGAGCACCTTCAAGTGCCGTGAGATGGCCGGCTGGGAGATCGCGAAAGGCTTGGCCAGCTCGCCCGCCGTCGCCTCGCCCTGTGCCAGCCGTGCCACGATCGCCCGACGGGTCGGATCGGCCAGCGCGTTGAAGGTGTGATCGAGCAAGTTCATTTAACGGATAAGTTATATAACTTATCGGTTAAGTCAAGGCCGTCAGAGAGCGCGGCCAGGCAATCATGATGGTGGAATCAGGCGCCCTTCTTCGGCGTGCGGTCGAAGACGATCGGCTTGGGCTTGTTCAGGCGCTTGTTGATGTGGACGCCGAGCGAGCGCACCAGCATCGCGACCTGGCCGCCGACGAAGCGCAGCAGGACGAGGGCGAAGCGCGCGGGCGACATCTCGCCGCCGCGGATGAAGTTGTGACCGGCGCGCAGGAAGGTCGTGGCGCAGAACAGCACCCACGCCAGGGTCGCGAAGAACAGGGTCAGCAACAGCGGCGCCAGCGACGGCGCCAGCACGCCGGCCAGCAGCCCTGACACGACGCCGACCAGCAGCACCGGCTGATTGAGCGACATGCAGAGGTGCAGCAGCGCCGCCGCCTTCGAGGACGGCGTGATCTCGCGGCTCTTCAGGATCTCCGGGAACATGCGCAGCCCGACGTGCCGGAAACCGTCCTGCCAGCGCTGCTGCTGGCGCAGCCAGGTCTTGGTGTCGGCCGGCAGCTCGCCGGGCACCGGGACGCTGGTCAGGAACAGCGCCCGCCAGCCCTTGACCCAGCCGCGATAGGTGAGGTCGAGATCCTCGGTGACGGTGTCGCCCTTCCAGCCGCCGCCGGCTTCGATGGCCGCGCGCTGCCAGATGCCGCAGGTGCCGTTGAACGGCAGCGGATGGCCGGCCCAGCAGCGCGTGGCCTGCTCGATGCCGAGATGGGCATCGAGGGTCACCATCTGCATCTCGGTGAGCGCATTCTCGTGCGGATTGAGGAAGTCGAAACGCGCCTGCACGAAGGCCCAGTTCGGGTTTGCGAAGAACGGCCGCATGCAGAGGCGCAGGAAATCGGGCGACGGCACGTAGTCGACATCGAAGATCGCAAAGTAGTCGTACGGGGTCTGCTGCATGGCCTCATGCAGCGCGCCGCCCTTGAAGCCCGAGCGATCGGTGCGCTGCAGGGCGACGATGTCGAAACCCTTCGCCTTGAGCTCGGCCACGACCGTGCGGGCAAGTGCTGCCGTCTCGTCGGTGCTGTCGTCGAGAACCTGGATGTGCAGCTTGTCGCGCGGCCAGTCGAGCCCGGCCGCCGCTTCGATGCCGCGCCGGAGCACGCCGCCTTCGTTGAAGGACGGGATCTGGACCACGACGTGCGGCAGCTCGGAATCGGGCGGCAGCGGCGTGGCCAGAAGCGCCTCCTCGCGCCTCAGCCCCTGCTCCTTCAGGCGGTGATGCAGCAACACCATATAGAGCAGGCTGCCGACGAAGGAGGCCAGCAGGACGCAACACACGGCGAAGACCGCGGCCAGCAGCAGGGCCAGGGTGCCGACGACGGCCATCAAGCGCCTGCCTTGGGCGTGCGGTTGAACTCGGTCTTGCGCCCGAAGATGGCGCCGACGATCGGCCCGGCGTTGGCGACAGCGAGATAGACGATCAGGGCCGGCACGCTGGCGGCCGTGACGAGGTAGCGTCCCACGTCGCCGCGCTTCATTCGGCGCCAGGCGCCAAAGGTCATGCCGAACAGCACCGCCAGCATGGCGATGAACCACAGCCACAGCAGGAAGCGGAAGAATCCCGGCAGGTGGCCGTGGCCGATCGCCGACAGGACCAACGCGACGATGGCCGACGCCAGCACGGGGAAGATGAGCTGCTGGCCGAGCGCCACGGTGGTCATGAACTTGGCCTCGTCCGACCAGTCCGAGCGCCAGATCGGGCCGAGCAGCTTGCGGGCGACCTGCATGAACCCCTTGGACCAGCGGCTCTGCTGGGCGCTGAAATCATCGAGCTTGGCCGGCAGCTCGCCGACGACATGCGGCTCCATCAGGAAGACGCCATGCCAGCCCTTGAGCGAGGTGCGCAATACCAGGTCGAGGTCCTCCGACAGGGTGTCGTGCGACCAGCCCCCTGCGTCCTCGACCGCGGCGCGCCGCCAGATCCCGCCCGTGCCGTTGAACTGGAACGGCATGCCGCGGCGGGCGCGGACATCCTGCTCGACGGCGAAATGGGCGTCCTGCATCAGCCGTTGCGCTCTGGTCAGCCAGTTCTTCTCGCCGTTGCCCCATTCGATGCGGGTCTGCACGAAGGCGGCGCGCGGCTCGGCCAGCAACGCCGCCATGGCGCCGCGCAGCCAGGCCGGCTCCGGCACGAAATCGGCATCGAACACGGCGACATAGGGTGCGTCGCAGAGCTTCAGGCCTTCGGCCAGGGCGCCCGCCTTGAAGCCGCTGCGGTCGGTGCGGCGGATGTGTGCGACGTCCACGCCGTCCCGCTTCAGCCGCGCCACGGCATGGACGGCGATATCCGAGGTGATGTCGGTGCTGTCGTCGAGCAGCTGAATGATCAAGCGGTCGCGCGGCCAGTCGAGCGCGGCGGCGGCGCCGAGCACGCGGTCGATCACCAGCGGCTCGTTGAAGACCGGAATCTGGACCAGCACGCGCGGCAGCTCGTCCGGCAGGGACGGCAAGGCCGTGCCCGCCGGCGGCAGTTCGATCGACCAGTAGACCAGGTACAGGAAGTAGCCGGCGATGACGAACTGAACGGCCAGGCAGAGGAAGGCGATGAGGTCGACGGCCGCGAGCAGCACGGTTGCCGCTCAGTGGTAGTGGATCGGCACGTCGAAGCAGCGACCGTCCTCGATGTGAAGGCGCCGGGAAGCGACGTCGAAGATGCGCTCGTCATGAGTCGACAGCACGACCGCGCACTTGGCGCGCATGGCGAGATCCTTCAGCTGGTCGACCACCAGGCGGCCGGCGACGCGGTCGAGGGCCGAGGTCGGCTCGTCGGCAATGATGAGGTCGGGGAGGCCGATCATCACGCGGGCGATGGCGACGCGCTGCTGCTGGCCGCCCGACAGCTCATCGGGCCAGGCGGCGGCCTTGTCGCCGAGGCCGAGCAGGCTCAGCAGATGGCGCGCACGCGGCTCGTCCCAGTTGGGGTCCGACAAGGGGGTGGTGGAGACGCCGGCCATGACGTTCTGCAGCGCCGTCAGCGAAGACAGCAGATTGCGCTTCTGGAAGAGGAAGCGGATGCGGTTGCGCAGCACGTCGAGCTCGCGACCCTGGAGGTTGACGATGTCAGTTCCGAGGAGGCGCAGCTTGCCTTCGGACGGCCGGCGCATCGTGCCGAGGATGGTGAGCAGCGTGGTCTTGCCCGACCCCGAGGGCCCAGTGACGATCACCAGCTCGCCCTCGCGCACCTGCATGTTGATGTCGAACAGCACATCCGCTCGCTGCGGCCCCTCGCCGTAGTGGTGATGGACGTCGATGGCCTCGACGACGGGCGGCCCGAAGTTGTGCGCGTCGGTCGACATGGTCACTCGAACAGCATGATGGGGTCGACCTTCCACAGCCGGCGGATGGCGAACAGGCTCGACACCACGGTCATGATCACGCAGGCGACCAGCGAGACCGTCATTTCGCGCAGGCCCATCGACATGCCGAGATGCATGGCCGCCTCGGTGATGCCGTAGACCCCACGCCCCAGCGCAAAGGACACGACGAAGGCCGGCGTGATGATGGCGGCGCCGATCTGGCCGATCATGAACAGGAAGAACCACCAGTCGTAGCCCAGGCTCTTCAGGATGGCGTATTCCGGCAGGTAGAAGCGGATGATCTGGTACTGGGCGTAGTAGATGAACACCATGCCGATCATCACGCCCATGACGAAGCCTAGGTCGGTGATGTAGCCCACCGGCGTCTCGCGCGACCAGTAGACCCGTTCCCGCGCTTCGAACTCGCGTTTGTCGATGGCCTCGCCGCGACCGACCAGGGTGCGGTTGAGTTGCTGACGAACCGCCTCGACGTCCGCGCCAGGCGCCAAGTGGATCGAGATGAAGGCCGGACGGTCGGACCACCAGTTGCCGAACACCTCGGCCATGGTCTCCTGGCTCATCATGATGGCGCCGTCATTCAGCACGTTCGGGCCGACGGCGAAGGTGCCGACGGCGAAGAGCTGACGCAGCAGCCCGCGATTGTCGGGCGGCCCCAGTACCGTGTACTCGGTGCCGCTGTCGGCCTGGGCAGCGAGATCGCCGAAATAGGGCCGCGAATCGCGATCGAACAGGATGCGCCGCGTTTCCCTGAGCTTGTGCAGGTTCTCCTTGAGGCCGGGCACGTCGACCGCGGGCTTCTCCGGATCGACGGCGTACCAGGCGAGCCGGCGCGAGGTCGGCATGCCGGCATGCTGGAGCGACATGACGCCGAACCAGAACGGCGAATAGGACGCGACCGACGGATTGGTGGCGATGATGTCGGTCACCGCCACGGGCACCTCGGCATGGAGCTGCATCGACTTGAAGCCGTAGGGCACGATGATGAGATCGCCCGACACCATGCGGTGCAGGCGCACCGACGATTCGTAAACGGCGCGCTCGATGCCGAGCTGGGCGAAGATCACCAGCAGGCTCGCCGTGACGCCGCCGAGCGACAGCAAGGTGCTGGTGCGCTGGCGCTTGAGCTGCTGGGCGCCCAGCGGCATGGTCGTCGCCGTGCGCGCGGCCGCCCGCACCGCGGCCATCGAGAAACTCGGCCGCCAGCGCCCGATCCGCACCAGACGTGCCCAAAGGCGCGACAACCGATGCCGCAGCCCCGGTGCATCAGGCAGCGTGATGGCCATCAGAGGAAAGTGACGCGCGTCTCGCGCCCCAGCACCGGGGGCATGCTGGACGGGTCGTCGATCCTGATTTCAACCTGGACGACACGGGCATCGGTCGACGAACCGCCGTCCGGCTCGACACGTTGCATGCGCTTCACGGTCGGAGCAATACGCTCGATCGTGCCCTTGTAGACATCGTTGTTGCCGCGAAAGGTCACGTCGACCTTGCCGCCGGGCTTGAGCCGGCCGACATTCAGCTCATCGACGTCGGCCAGCACGCGCAGCTGGTTCATGTCGACCACCTTGACGATGCCGGCCGGCGACACGCGCTCGCCCTGACGGGAGAATATCTGCACGACGACGCCGTCCAGCGGCGAGCGCACCAGCGCGTCCTCGAGAGTGCGCTTGGCGCTGTCGACGCGCGATTGCGTGTTGGCGATGTCGATTTCGTACTGCGCCGTGTCGTTCTCCAGCGTCGTCTTCATCAACGCCAGTCTGGCCTTCTGACGCTCGAGCGCCTGGTCGGCGAGCGAGGTCTCGATCTCGCGCACATCGGGCGGCTTGCCCGAGCGCGCGCGCTGCAGGGCGTCGAGCTTGTTCTGCTCGATCGAGGACTTCAGCGCGGCCTCCTGCAGGACGATCTCCGTGACGCGCGTGCCCTTGAGGATAAAATCATACTGCTGCTTGAGCTTGACCAGGTCGGCCTCGGCCATGCGCAAGGTCACGTCGGCCCGGCCATAGTTGGACAGGACCGCGAGGACCTCGCCTTTCTTGACCTTCTGGCCGTCCTTGACGCGCAGCTCGACCAGCACGCTGCCGCCGGCCGGGTCGCCGGCGACGACCGCCGTGCCCTCCGGCGCGTCGGTATAGCCACGGGCGATCAGCGGCGGCGGGGCGGGCTTGCCAGTGTCCTGGGCGCTGCTGGTCTGTCGGCTGGGCATGACCCACAGTCCGATGCCGGCGACAGCGACCAGGACCGCCAATCCGACGGCCCCCCACCTGAATTTCTTGGCTCGAGCCATGGTGAATTCTACCAAAAAACTCCCTGAGGCGCGCGCTGCGCCGTCAGAACGTTGTCGTGAGTGGGATGTTACCCCTGGCGATACCGACCACCGAGAACGTGCGGTAGATCGACGTCAGGATCTTGTCGTACTCGTACAGCGGTGCGTTAGTGACATAAATCACGTCCCTCGCCTGCAAGCCGAACTGCTGTGCGACAAAAATGGACACCGGTTGAAAGAGGTCCAGCCGGAAAACGCGGCCGCGAGCCGTGGGGTTGGTCTCGAGGTCGCCCATTCTGAACACATAAACGCCCGTTTTGTTGGCGCGCACGTCCGACAGCCCGCCGACCTGGCCCAAGGCCTCGAGCAGGGTGAGGTTGTACTTGGTCATCTCGACGTTGCCCGAGCGCTGCACTGCGCCCAGCACCGTAAAGATCCGCGAGTTCGGCCGGACCACGATTTCGTCGCCCTTCTGTACGGCTATGTCAGCGCCGGCCAACAAATCGGAGAATTGCGACGTCAGTATGACCTGCCCATGGCGACGCACCACGACCTGCATCTGGTTGGCCGAACCGGTGGCCGAGACGAGTGGGCCACCCGCCTTGTTGATGGCGTCGACGACGCTACGTACGTCCTCGAGCATCGACACGCGGCCGGGTTGCTTCACGTCACCCGACACCATCACCGAGTGGGTGCGTGGCGAATCGAACTCGACGATGACCTCGGGCTCCTGCACCTGGTTGCCGAGCTGCTGGATGATCTTGCGCTCGATCTGGTTCAGGTCGAGGCCGGCGACCTGCACGGTGCCGACGACCGGGATCTTGATCTTGCCGTCCTCGGCCACGCGCTGGATGCCGAGATCGGCGCTCTGTCCCTGGATGGTCGGGAAGATGTTGCCGCCGTAGCGCTCGAAGATGCGCACCTTCAGCGAATCGCCAGGGGCGACGGTGAGGCGCTGGGCCGGCGACAGCGAGCTGGTCGTCGTTGTCGGCCTGTCCGGGGTCGGCGCCTGGCGATAGGCGACAACCGTCGTCGGCGTCAGATCGATGACGTCGAACGGCAGGGCTTCCGTGCTGGTCGACTGGGCGCCCCCCATCCATGGGCCGTCGCCGGGCAATGCAGTGCATGCCCCCGCGCCAAGGCTGATGCCGAGAACAACGGCGAGGGGTCGCGCGGCGGCGTACAGCCGGCTCCAAACTGTCAAATTCGATCCCCGTCTAGCAGTGGTAGTACGTCACGCGCCGCGCCGCGTTTCGTCCCATGATATAGTCCAAGCCCGGCCAGTAATTAACCCGCACGGGTGTGGGGGTGCAAGCGTTCCGCAGCCGCGCCTGCGGACTTTCGTCGCAATCTCGCGGCAGCCTCGTCGACGGAATCGACGACCTCGAACAGTTCGGTGAAGCCGCTGACCAGCAGGCAGTCGGCAGCAGCGCCGGTGAAGCGGCAGAAGGCGATGCGGGCGCCAATCTCCTCCGCCCGGTGCAGAGCGCGGGCGAACACGCGCACACCCGCAGCGCTCATGTACGTGACCTCGCTGCCATCGACGATCACGCCGCCTCCGGGCCGAAGGGCGTCGACGATCAGTGCCTCGACCGAGGTCGACGTTTCCGAATCGACCTGCTTGGGCAGCATGACGGTGGTGACGTCGTTCATGATGGTCGTAACCTCATACGTGCTTTCCCGCGGTGCCATCCCTGGCAGGCTGCCAGCCGGCCGCCAGGTTCGTGCCGCGCCAGTCGATCCGGTTGCGGCCCAGCCAGGCCTGGGCGGCAAGCAACGGCACCAAGGCCTCGCGTGCCAATGCCGCGGCCCAGGCACGGGGGCCAAACGGCAAGCGGCGGCCGGCGAGGAACCATGCCTCGGCCGCAAGCCATGCGACTGTATGAAGGGCAAGCGCACCGGCAAACCAAATCGGTGCCGCGCCGGCAGCGAGCAGCGCAACGATCAGCGCCAGGCCCGATGCGAGCCAGCCGATCGCGGGCTCCAGCAGGACCAGCGCCCTCACCTCGGGACTGAGCTTCAGCCGTGTGGATCCCCAGCGGACCTGCCGCCGCCACACATCCTCCCAGCGCCGGTCGCCGACAAGCAGCCGCGGCATGACGCCCGCCAGCCAGGTCGTCCGGCCGAGACGGTCGCGCACCACGCGCACCACCGAATAGTCGTCGGCAAGATAGTTGAGGAAGCCCTGGTGGCCACCGATGCGCTGCAGCACGTCCCTGCTGAGGATGGTGACGCCCCCAGACGCGACGGGCATGCCCAGCCGGTCTGCCGCCGTCAGGAAGCGGGCCTGATGGCCGTTGATGTAGCTGCACTCCATCTCAGCCGCGAAGTTTCCGGGCCGGGCGCCGGTCTTGAGCGCAAGCACGAGGCCGACCTTGTCAGAGAGATGAGCGGCAGCCGCGGTCAGGTCGGAGAGTTCGAGGTCGATACCGGCGTCGCACAAGGCGACGACCGGCCGGCTCGCGGCCTCGAGCCCCTTGCGCACATTGTTGAGCTTGGGATTGAAGGTATCGTCGCTGCCGACCAGGATCGGCGCGTCGGGCCAGTCGGCGCGGGTGCGGCCGACCGCTTCGTCGTCCTCGGTGGTCACGCAGATCAAGACCTCGGCGCCGGCGCGCGACAGGTCGGCGAGACGGCGCAGGTAGGCGGCAGACGCATCACGTGCGCCGACCATGGGGGCAACGATGCTGAAATCGGCCGCGCCGTGCCGCACCGGATCGGCCCGCCGCGGCCAGCGCCCCAGCGCCGCACTTATCCACTGCACCAGCATCGTGGCCGTCCACCAGCCCAGTCCCGCCCAGAAGAGGACGCATGCGGCCATTCGCCATCACCCGCTCACCGAGAAGCGATGGATGTCGTCCTTCTCCATGGCCAGTGCCCGGTGGTAGGCGCGGATGACCACGCTCGGCTCGCCCTGGGAGCGGATGCGGCCATCCTCGATCCAGATGGCGCGGTTGCACAGCCGGCGCACCTCGGCCGGCGAGTGCGACACGAAGAGCAGCGTGCCCTTCCTGCGGAAGCTGTCGATCCAGTCGAGGCACTTGCGCTGGAAGGCGGCATCGCCCACGGCCAGCGCCTCGTCGACGACCAGGATCTCGGCCTCGACATGAGCGCAGATGGCGAAGGCCAGGCGCGTCCGCATGCCCATGGAGTAGTGCTTGACCGGCTGCTCCATGTAGTCGCCGATGCCGGCGAACTCGGCCATCGAATCGAATTTCTCCAGCACCTCGGCGCGCGACAGGCCCATGACGGCGCCGCCGATCATGATGTTCTCGCGGCCCGACAGCTCGGCATCGAAGGTCGCGCCGAGCGCCAGCACCGGGGCGACCCGGCCGGTGACGCGCAGTTCGCCGTTGCTCGGCAGGGTCATGCCGCAGATCACCTGCAGCAGGGTCGACTTGCCGCAGCCGTTGCGGCCCAGGATGCCGATCGAATCGCCGCGATAGACATCGAGGTCGATGTCGCGCAGCACCCAGAACGGCTTGTAGTAGGTCTTCCACGAGCCGAACATGACCTGCTTCAGCCAGTCGCTACGGTGGGCGTAGAGCTGGTAGGCCTTGCCGAGGTGCCGGGTCCGGACGACGACTTCAGATGACGTCGACGATGACATTCCGATACCTGTCGAAGAACCAGTAGCCGAAATAGAAGGTGAAGACCGACGTGGCCAGCATCCACAGGATGACCAGCGGATTGGGCAGCGTGCCCAGCAGCACGACGTCGCGCATGGATTCGACGTAGGCGGTGAGCGCGTTGGCGTAGATCAGGATGTCCCACGGGAAGTGCATCGCCGTGTGGGCGAAGAACACCGGCGTCATGAACATGAACAGCGGCACGATGTTGATCATCAGGTAGCCGGCGTCGCGCGTGAAGGCGCCGATCGCGCACAGGAACCACGCCATGCCCATCAGGAACGCCATCAGCGGCAGGAACAGGAACGGCACGAAGATCACCGTCCAGTGCAGCCCATGCATGACCACGGCGACGCAGACCAGCATGACCAGGGTGCCGATCGCCGTATAGGCCCCGGCTCGCAGGGTGGCGATGACCGCCAGCATATCCGACGGAAAGATGGTCTGCTTGATGAAGTGAGCGTACTCGTGCAGCAGCATCGGCGAGCGGTAGGCCATCTCCGAGAAGAAGTTGAAGACGATCAGCCCGGAGAACATGAACACCGCATAGGCGAGCTTCTTGTTCGACGCGCTCTCGACGAACGCCATCTGCAGGTTGGTGGTGAAGGCGTAGGTGTAGACGGTGATGGCGAACAGGGGGGCGGCGACCGCCCACAGCCAGCCGCCGGCCGATCCGGTGAAGCGAGCGCGCAGCTCCCGACGCAGGACCGCCAGCACGATCTCCTTGTTGTAGATCATCTGCAGGAACGGCTTGGCGAGGAA
>JAEZHS010000024.1 GCA_023436825.1 Pseudomonadota bacterium
TGCGGGTAGATCGTGCTGGTCGCCACCACCTTGCCGGTGGCGTCGACCACCGCGACCTTCACGCCGGTGCGAAAGCCGGGATCGAGTCCCAGCGTCGGCCGCGCCCCTGCGGGGGCGGCCAGCAGCAAGTCGCGCAGATTGGACGCGAATACCCGCACCGCTTCTTCTTCGGCCGCTGTCCACAGGCGCAGCCTGAGGTCGATCGACAGCAGGATGATGATCTTGGTGCGCCATGCCCAGCGCACGGTTTCGGCCAGCCATTTGTCGCCCGGCCGCCCCTGGTCGGAGATGCCGTAGGCCCGCATGATCCTGAGCTCGTAAGCGGTGACGTAGGGGGCGCCGCCGGCAGGACGCGTCGCGGGATCGTCGGGCTCGATCGTGAGGGCGAGGATTTCCTCGCGCTCGCCACGGAACAGCGCCAGCACCCGATGCGACGGCATCTTGGCGAGGGCTTCGGAGAAGTCGAAATAGTCGCTGAACTTGGCGCCCGCCTCGTTCTTGCCCTCGCGCACCTTGGAGACTAGGAGGCCGTTCGCCCAGAATTGCTCACGCAACGCGCCGATCAGGTCGGCATTCTCGGCGAAGCGTTCGGTCAGGATGGCGCGCGCGCCGGCCAGCGCTGCCGCTGTATCGGCGACGTTCTTCTCGGCCGAGACAAAACGCTCCGCAGCGACGGCGGGCACGGTTTGCGGTTCCTTCAGCAGCAGGTCGGCGAGCGGCATCAGCCCCGCTTCCTTGGCGATCTCGGCCTTCGTGCGGCGCTTGGGCTTGTAGGGGAGGTAGATGTCCTCGAGGCGCCCCTTGCTGTCGGCGGCCATGATCGCCGCCTCGAGCGTCGCATCGAGCTTTCCCTGCTCGCGAACGGAGTCGAGGATGACCTTGCGCCGCGCTTCCAGCTCGCGCAGATAGCCCAGCCGTTCTTCGAGCGTGCGAAGCTGCGCATCGTCCAGCGATCCCGTGGCTTCCTTGCGGTAACGCGCGACGAAGGGGACGGTCGCTCCGCCGTCGAGCAGATCGACCGCGGCCTGGACCTGCTGTTCCCTGACCCCAAGTTCTTCGGCAATGCGCGCCTCGACGGAAACCACCAAGAAAACACCTCGTCGTCGGATGTGAGAGATCCTGTCGCCAGGCCGGGCCGCGGATATGACCGGCGCGCCTGTGATTCTTCAAGCGCATTGTTGGCTTGCGCCAGCCGCTTCGATCCACAGCAGCGGCCGCGCTCCCGGCTCTTGCCGCTTGAGAGGGCGATGGCCCGAGCGAGTGTCGGCGCGCGCTGCTGCCGTATGCACGGACGTTCTGCGGGAAGACATCGACACGTCGAAGGACCAGCCGTTCTCTCGGCCGAGCTCGATGGTCTGGACGGTCCTGAGCCTGAAAACCTTACCTTGGCGTGGCCTCGCGCGCCCGCGCGGCTGACGTCGCGATGCGATGGCAGACCACGACGCAATCGACGTCGCAGTGCGATGGCAGCTCGCGGTCCGCGAGGCGCTCCGCCTCGTCGGCGCTGTCCGCTTGCACTTCAATGGTCAGGGTCATGTTGTAGGTGACGGTATACGGCGTCATCGTCCTCTCCTCCATCCGAGGTCTGGCGGGGACTGGCGTCATTGTGCCCGATTCGGCCGGATGCGAACAGGGCTGCCATGCTTGGCCGGTCTTTCACGTCGTTCCTGGGGAGGGCATGATGGCCACCTGTCCACAACAACGAGTGCCCATGCCGCTTTCCTTCCGTCCGCTGAGCCATGCCCTGGGTGCCGAGGTCCAAGGCGTCGATCTCACCCAGCCGCTCAGCAACTCCGAGTTCGACCAGATCCATAGGGCCTTCCTGGAGCGCGGCATCCTGCTGTTCCGCGACCAGAGGATCACGCGCGAGCAGCACATCGCGTTCAGCCGCCGCTTCGGCGAGCTCGACCGGCACGACAACCTGCCGCGCGACCGCCATCCCGACTATCCCGAGCTCCTGCTGGTCACCAACATCCCGGAGAAGGACGGCAAGCCCTCGGCCTCCAAGTACACCGGCCAGCAGTGGCATTCGGACATGTCGTTCACCCTGGTGCCGTCGCTGGGCTCGTTGCTGCGGGGCATCATCATCCCGCCGGTCGGCGGCGACACCATGTTCACCAACATGTACCGGGCCTACGAGACGCTGTCGGACGGCATGAAGGCGATGATCGAGCCGCTGCACGCCATCCACACCGGCCGCCGCAAGGTGTTGGACACCAACTCCGAGCGCGAGAAGGAGCAGACGCGCATCAATCCGCCGATCGCCCAGCCGGTCGTGCGCGTCCATCCCGAGACCGGCCGCAAGGCGCTCTATATCGGCGACAAGGTCTCCTGCCTGGTCGGCATGACGGAGGAGGAGAGCAAGCCCCTGATCGACTACCTGGTGAAGCACGCCACGCGGCCGCAGTTCGTCTATCGCCACCAGTGGCGGCAGGACGACATCGTGCTGTGGGACAACCGCTGCACCATGCACATTGCGCTCGGCGACTACGATGAGGGCGAGACCCGTCATCTCGAACGCACCACGGTGAAGGGCACGCCCTCGGGATACTACCTGCAATGAAACGCCTGGCTTTTCTCAAGGGCCTCGGCGCGCTCGCCGTGGCCGCGCCGTCGATCGTGCGCGCACAAGGGACCTATCCCGACAAGCAGATCCGCATGGTGATCCCGTTCGCGCCGGGCGGCACGACCGATCTTCTGGCGCGTGCCGTCGGCCAGCACTTCGCGCAGGCCTGGGGCCAGCCGGTGGTCGCCGACAACCGCGCCGGCGCCAACGGCGTGGTCGCGGGCGAGATCGTCGCCAAGGCGGCTGGCGACGGCTACACGCTCTCGGTCGTGGCCATGGGCCACGCCATCAATCCGCTGATCTACAAGAAGCTGCCTTACGACGGGGACAAGGATTTCACGCCCATCAGCCTGATCGCGACCTTCCCGCAGCTCGTCCTGGTGAAGCCCGCGCTCAAGGCCCAGACGCTCCCCGAGCTTCTGGCGTTGGCCAAAAGTTCTACGCCGCCCATCACCTACGCTTCGGGCGGCAACGGCTCCTCGCAGCATCTCGCCGGCGCGCTGCTGGCGCACATGGCGGGCCTCACCATGACCCATGTCGCCTACAAGGGCGGCAATCCCGCCCAGCTCGACCTGATGGCGGGCAACGTCGACATGATGATCACCCAGCCCAACTCCAAGGACCTCGTCACCACGGGCAAGATGCGGGCGTTGGCCGTGAGCTCGGAAAAGCGCAGCAGTTTCTACCCCGAATTGCCGACGGTCGATGAGGCGGGCGTGAAGGGCTACCAGTCGGTCGCCTGGTACGGCCTGGTCGGCCCGAAGGACATGCCGCCCGGGCTGGTGAAGAAGATCGCCGACGAGGCGGTGCGTGCCGCCGCGACCGAGGGCGCCAAGACGGTGGTTGCCCAGCAGGGCGGTGACATGGTCGCGAGCACGCCGGCCGCCTTCGCGGACTTCATCCTGGCTGAGCGCAGGCGCTACGAGACCATCGTGCGTGACGCCGGCATGACGGTGGAGTAGGGGCGTCTTGCCGGACCTACGCGCATTCACATGCGCGATAGGACCTCCAGGTCCGCTCAGGTCTTTACTTTTCCTCCAGAAGAGCATGAGCGGACCTGGAGGTCCGCGCTCCGGCGAAAGGATTTCTCTGCCGATCGACATCGCCAGCAATCGCTGCGGTTGACGGCATCGCCCGTGGTTGAAACAGTCGCTCCTCCTCTTGAGGCAAAGGAGCCCCGCATGGTCGCGTCACGTCATCCAGAAACGATTTCGCTGCATGCCGGCTGGCGTGCCGATCCCTCGACCGGCGCGGTGGCCGTGCCGATCTACCAGACGACGTCGTATCAGTTCCGCGACACCGAGCACGCCTCCAACCTGTTTGCCCTGA
>JAEZHS010000081.1 GCA_023436825.1 Pseudomonadota bacterium
ATCGAAGACGATGGGGAGGAATGACTCCCCGGTCAGCGCCTGTTGCGCAGGCTGCCAACGATCCCTGTCGGGAAGAAATAGACGCAGAGGATGAAGGCCACCCCGAGCCACAGCAGCCAGCGGTCGGGATGGAACAGCGCGGCGAGCAAGGGCACGCCGGCCAGGGCCTGGTTGGCGATGCCCAGCAGGTCCTGAAGGTAATTCTGGGCGAACACCAGCAGCACGGCGCCCAGCACCGCGCCGTACATCGTGCCCATGCCGCCGATCACCACCATCAGCAGAATGTCGACCATGATGTCGAAGCTGAGCGTGGTGTCGGGATTGGTCTGGCTCGACCACAGCGCCAGCAGAGCGCCGGCGAGTGCCGCCACCGCGGCGGCGATGCAGCTCGCGATGGTGCGGTAGACCACGGTGCGGTAGCCGATCGCCTCGGCGCGGAAGGGGTTCTCGCGGATCGCCATCAACACGCTGCCGAACGGCGAGTTGACGACGCGCAGCAACACCAGCACCAGGACCAGCGAGGCGGCATAGACGAGGTAATAGTCGAGCAGGCGGCCGTTCAGGCGCACGCCGAACAGCGTGCCGTCGGCCAGGGCGAACGAAGCGCGCAGCGCCGCGGGCAGGCGGTAGTTCAGCCCGTCCTCGCCGCCAGTCAGCGCCGGCAGCTGCGAGGCCAGGATGGCGAAGGCGCTGGCCACCGCGAGCGTGATCATGGCGAAGAAAATCGTGCGCACACGCAGGCTGAACAGGCCGATCAGGGCGGCGAGCGCGACGGCGACGACCAGGCCGGCAACGATGCCGACGGCGACAGCCGTCCATTCGGCGCCCACGCGCGTCAACGCGATCGCCACGCCATAGGCGCCGATGCCGAAGAACATGGTGTGGGCGAAGGAGACGATGCCGGTATAGCCCAGCAGCAGGTCGAAGCTCGCGGCCAGCACGATGAAGACGCAGATCTTGGCGGCGACGTTCAGCGACTTGGCGCCGGGAAACAGGAATGGCGCCACCGCCAGCCCGACCACGACCAGCACCAGCGCAATGGTGAGCCAGCGGCTGCGCGGCAGGTCGTCGGAAAGGATCGCCCGCAGCATGCTCACCTCTTGGCCACGGGGTAGAGGCCCTGCGGCCGCCACAGCAGGACCAGCGCCATCAGCAGGATGTTGGAGCCCAGCGCCACCTTGGGGGCGATGAAGCCGATGTAGTTGGCGCTGAGCCCGACCAGCAACGCGCCGACGAAGCAGCCGCCGACCGAGCCCAGCCCGCCGATGATGATGACGATGAACACCAGGACCGCGACCTGCGCGCCGATCGCCGCCGTCACCGGCTCCTGGTAGAGGCCCCACATGGCGCCGCCCAGGCCGGCCAGCGCCGAGCCGGCGACGAAGACGCCGACGAACAGGCGGCGGATGCGATAGCCCAGCGCCTCGACCATCTCGCCGTTCTCGACGCCGGCGCGGATCAGCAGGCCGATGCGCGTGCGGTTGAGCGTGACGGCGAGCGCGGCGAAGACGACCAGCCCGACGATCACGGCCAGCACGCGATACTTCTCGATGGCGACGTCGCCCAGCAGGAAGGCGCCGCGCAGCGCCGTCGGCCGCGCCAGGGTGATCTGGTCGGGCCCCCAGATCACCTTGAGGAGTTGTTCAGCCACGATCAGGCCGCCGGTCGTCACCAGGATCTGGCGCAGATGCTGACCGTAGACCGGCCGCACGATCACGCGCTCGAAGCCCCAGCCCAGCATGCCGCTCACGACCATGGCCGCCAGCACCGCGGGGCCGACCGCCGCGAGGTTGAGCCACAGCGAATCGACCGTCATCCAGGGCGACAGCGCCAGCATGACGCTGGCCGCGACGAAGGCGCCGACGGCGATGAACGCGCCATGGCCGAAATTCAGCACGTCCATCAGGCCGAAGGTGAGCGTGAGCCCCGACGCCATGACGAAGATCATCAGCCCCATGGCGAGGCCGGCGACGGTGAGCGTCACCCAGCTCGTCGGCGAGCCCACGAGCGGCAGCGCCACGGCGGCGACCGCAGGCACCAGGAGCAGCGGCAGCCAGTCCTTTTTCACTGGTGTTCCCCCATGCCCATTCCCAGCAGGTGCTGCTGCAGGGCGTCGTCCGCGGCGAAGGCCGCCATTGAGCCCGTGTGCGCAACCTTGCCGTCGTCCATCACCGCCACGGTGTCGCCGAGCTGGCGGGCGAAGGCGAAGTTCTGCTCGACCACCAGCAGGCTCGCCTCGCCGTCCTTCAGCTCGCGGAAGGCTTCGATCATGTTGGCGATGATAGCGGGCGCCAGGCCCTTGGTCGGCTCGTCGATCAGCAGCAGCCGGCGCGGCTCGACGATGGCGCGGGCGACGGCCAGCATCTGCTTCTGGCCACCCGACAGGTTGCCGGCCGGCAGGGTCCAGAAGCGCTTCAGCGCCTCGAAGCGCGAAAAGATCCAGTCGAGCCGCTTCTGGTCGGGCGGTCCGGAGCGCGCCGCCAGGATCAGGTTCTCCTGCACGGTGAGGTCGGCGAAGATCGCCATGCTTTCGGGCACGTAGGCGATGCCGAGCCGCGCGATGTCGGGCGTGGCGAGCCCGGCGATGTCGCGACCGGCGAAGCGGATCTCGCCCGCCGCGGCGCGCCACAGGCCCATGATGGTGCGCAAGGTCGTGGTCTTGCCGGCGCCGTTGCGGCCCAGCAGCATCGTCAGCCCGCCCTCCGGCACGTCGAACTCGACGCCGTGCAGGATGTGGTAGCGGCCAATGTCGGTCTTCACGCCGCGCAGGCTGAGCAGCGGTTCAGCCATGCGCGTCTCCCGCCGCGGCGCCGCCCAGGTAGGCTTCGCGCACGATATCGGAGTTGATGACCTCGGCGGGCTTGCCGTCGGCCACCAGCTTGCCCTGGTGCAGCACGACGATGCGGTCCGACAGCGAGCGCACGACGTCCATCTTGTGCTCGACCAGCAGGATGGTCTTGTCGCCGCGCGCCTTGATGGCGGCGATGATGTCGAGCACCGTCGGCACCTCGTCGATGCTCATGCCGGCGGTCGGTTCGTCGAACATGAAGATGTCGGGCTCGAGCGCCAGCAGGATCGCGACCTCGAGCTTGCGCTGGTCGCCGTGCGGCAAGGTCGCGGCGATCGCCTGGGCGCGCTCGGCGAGCGACACGGCGGCGAGATGGGCCATGGCGCGGTCGATCAGCTCGCGGTGGCCGAGCGTACGCGAGAAGAGGTCGAGCCCCTTGCCGCTCTTCACCTGCACCGCCAGCCGCACGTTCTCCAGCGCGCTGAGGTTGGGAAAGAGGTTGGTGAGCTGGAAGGCGCGGCCCAGCCCCAGCCGGCTGCGCCGGGGCGCGGCATAGCCGGTGATGTCCTCGCCGTTCAGCCGCACCTTGCCCGAGGTCGCGGGAAGCTGGCCCGAGATCAGGTTGAAGTAGGTCGTCTTGCCGGCGCCGTTGGGGCCGACGATCGACGTCAGCGTGCCGGGCTGGAAGGCGCAGCTTACGCCGTCGACGGCGGCATGCCCGCCGAAACGGATCGTCAGGTCTTCGGTGGCGAGCATGCTTGTCCGTCTTCCTCCCCAGCGAAGCCGGGGAGGTGGCCCGAAGGGCCGGAGGGGTCATGGGCAACAGGCCTGATGCTCATGACCCCTCCGGCCGCTGCGCGGCCACCTCCCCACGCAAGCGTGGGGAGGCAAACTTCGTCAACGCTTGTTCTTGATCGGCAGCTTCAACTCGTCGGCCGGGATCTCGCGTACCAGCTCGAGCAGATCCACATTGTCCGGCGGATCCTTCTTCATGCGCCAGTGGTACATCGCCTGCAGCGCCTGGTGGTCTTCCTTGCGGAAGGTCATCTTGCCCTTGGGCGTGTCGAAGGTCATGCCTTCCATGGCGGCGATCAGCTTCTCGGTATCGGTGCCGCCCGCCTTCTTGATGCCCTCGACGATGGCCATGGCGGCGGCCATGCCGCCGGCGACGAAGAAGTCCGGCGGCGCGCCGTTGTTCTTTTTCTTGTATTCGGTGACCAGCCAGTCGTTCACCGGGTTTTTGGGAAAGCCCCAGTAGTAGTAGATCGCGCCCTCGAGGCCGGGGAACTGTTTCCAGCCCGCCATCACCGGCAGGATGTTGCCGCCTGGCGCGATCTCGATGCCGTAGCGCTCGGGCTTGAGGTCCATCAGCTTGGGCAGCGGATGGGCGCCGGCCCACACGACGACCACGATCTTGCGGCCCGGCTTGTCCTTCAGCGCGTCGAAGATGCGCTGCGCCGAGGCGGTGAAGTCGGTGGTCTGCTGCGGCGCATACTCCTCGTGCACGATCTTGGCCTTGGAGCCGACGGCGGCCAGCGCCTCCTTCATCGAGGCGATGCCGTCACGGCCGAAGGCATAGTCCTGCGCCAGGGTGGCGATCGAGATGTTCTCGTCCTTGAGCGTCGCGGCCGCGGCCAGCGCGTCCTGGGTGGAGTTGCGGGCCGTGCGGAAGACGTAGCGATTCCACTTGTCGCCGGTGATCTGGTCCGCGACGGCCGGCTCGACGATCAGGACCTTCTTGTACTCCTCGGCCACCGGCAGCATGGCGAGCGCGGCAGCCGACGAAGACGTGCCCACGGCGATGTCGACCTTGTCGTCGCCATAGGCCTGCTCGAGGGCCGCCTTGGCAAGATCGGGCTTCAGCTGGTCGTCCTTGAGGATGACCTGGATCTTGCGGCCGTTGATCTCCATCGTGCCCTTGGTGGCGTATTCCAGACCGAGCATGAAGCCCGCCTCGGTCTGCCGTGCATAGGCCTCGAGCGGACCGGTCTTGCCATAGATCAGCGCGATCTTGATCGGCGGCGGCTGCTGGGCCGCGGCCGGCAGCGCGAGCGCCGCGCCGGCGCCAATGAGAATCGAACGACGAAGCATGTAGGCTCCTCCTCCCTCAGAGGACGCCCTTCTAGTCGAAGGTTGCGGGTCGCACCATGCCAACGCGCCATCCGCGCGCAAAATTACGTGCCCGCCGCGAGAAAATTGCAGTGAATCGCGCTTCAGTCGATCAGCGCGGCCCCGACCATCGACCGGAACTGTCGGCGCAGGAAGCGCGTGTCCTCTGCGTTCGCCTGGACCATGTAGAGGCCGACGAGCTCCTCCTTCGGGTCGATCCAGAACTCCGTGCCGGCCGCGCCGGACCAGCCGTACTCGCCGACCGAACCCATGAACGCTGATTCACCAACCTTGGTACGGACCTCGACTCCCAGGCCGAAGCCGAAGCCGTCGGGCCGGCCCGGCCGATTGCCGACATGGTCCGCGGTCATGAACTCCAATGTCTTGCGACCGATGATGCGCTTGCCCTGCCAGACGCCGCCATTCGCCAGCGCCAGGGTGAAGCGCAGATAGTCCTCCGTGGTGCCGAGAAGGCCCCCGCCGCCCGACTCGTACCTGGCGCCGTCGTCGACCTTGAAGCGCGGCGTCATCGGCGGGCCGTTGGGCCTCTGTCCCGGCTGAGCGGCGCGTGCGACTTTGACTGCCGGCACCTGGAAGGCCGTATCGACCATGCCGAGCGGCGCGAACACACGCTCGGCGAAAGCCTCGCTGAGCTTCTTGCCCGTCAGCACCTCGATCAGCCGGCCCTGCACGTCGACCGCGACACTGTATTCCCAGCGCTCGCCGGGCGAGAACAGCAGCGGCACGCCCGAGAGGCGCTGTACGAACTCCTCGTTGGTCGCCGTGCGATCGCCGATCTTGGCGTCGATGTAGGCCTTGTGAACCAGCGATGTGCCACGGGCGCCGTAGGTGAGCCCGGCGGTATGGCGCATCAGGTCCTGCACCGTCATCGGCCGGACGGGATCGCTCAGTCGGAGCGTCGGGCGACCGTCCACCGTCACCTCCGTCCCGACCTTCATTTTGCCGATCTCGGGCAGGAACTTCGCGACGGGATCGCTGACCTGCAGCCGCCCTTCCTCGACCAGCTGCATCAGCGTCAGGCTGGTGATCGGCTTGGTCATGGAATAGAGGCGGAAGATCGTGTCGATCTTCATCGGGTCGTCGGCATCTGGCGCGCGTTTGCCCTGCACCGACATCCAGGCGACCTTGCCGCGCCGCGCCACCAGCATCACGGCGCCGGGGATCAGACCGTCCTTGATATTCTGCTGTGTGACCTCCTCGATGCGCTTCAGCTGCGCAGATGACAGTCCGACCTCCTCGGGCTTGCCGGCCATCGGCGCCGGCGTCTCGGCACGCAGCGCCGCGGGCATCGCGACGGCCGCCGACAACAGGACGAGACTCGCGACTCTGCGGCCCACTTGGCTCATGGCGTTCTCCCCTTTCAGTCGATAATGGCGGACTGGACCATCGTCCTGAACTGGTTGCGCAGCGCGATCCGGTCGGGATCGCTCACCTGCACCATGTAGATGGCGACGAGCTGTTCCTTGGGGTCGACCCAGAACAGCGTGCCGGCATTGCCGGCCCAGCCATATTCACCGACCGAGCCTGGCAAGGCCGCTTCGCCCGTCATGGTGCGCACCTCGAAGCCGAGACCGAAGCCCAGGCCCGGCGGCCGGCCGGGCCGGTTGCCGGTGTGGTCCGCCGTCATGAAGGCCAGCGTCTGCTTACCGAGCACGCGCTTGCCGGCGAGCGATCCGCCATTGGCCAACATGGTGGCGAAGCGCAGGTAGTCGTCCATCGTCGAGGTGAGCCCACCGCCGCCGGATTCGTACCTGGCGCCGTCGTTCACGGCGAAGCGCGGCGTCATCGGCCGGCCGTTGGGCCGCGGCCCAGGCTGCGCCGCCCGCGACAGCTTGTCGGCCGGCACCTGGAAGCCGGTATCGGCCATGCCCAGCGGCTTGAAGACGCGTGCGCCCAGCGCCTCGCCGAGCTTCCTGCCGTCGACGACCTCGACCAGCCGGCCGAGCACGTCGGTCGACACGCCGTATTCCCAGCGCGCGCCCGGCGAGAATTTCAGCGCCAGGGTCGAGAGCCTGGCGACGAACTCCTCGTTGCTCATGCCGCGATCGCCGATCTTGGCCTCGGCATAGGACTGGTTGACCAGGGCCGCGCCGCGCGTGCCGTAGGTCAGGCCCGACGTGTGACGCAGCAGATCCTGCACCGTCATGGGCCGCTCGGGATCGCTGAGCTGCAGGACCGGCCGGCCCTCGACGACCTTCTCGGTGCCGACCTTCATCTTGCCGATCTCGGGCAGGAACTTCGATACGGGGTCGCTGACCTGCAGCCTGCCTTCCTCGACCATCTGCATGACCGCGACGCTGACGATCGGCTTGGTCATGGAGTAGATGCGGAAGATCGCGTCGGGCTTCATCGCATCGCCCGCCGCCACGTCGCGCTTGCCGAGCGTCGACACCCACGCGATCTTGCCGCGTCGCGCCACCAGCATGACGGCGCCCGGCACCAGGCCGGAGTCGACATGCTTCTGCGTCACCTCCTCGATGCGCTTGAGCTGCGTCGACGACAGGCCGACATCCTCGGGCTTGCCGGCCATCGGCAGCACGCCATTCTCGGCATGCGCCGCCGTCGCGACGGATGCCAGGGCGGCGGCAATGATGATCTTCTTCATGACGCTTCCTCCCGGGGAAGACGGGGCGAGCTTAGAGCATGATGGGTC
>JAEZHS010000094.1 GCA_023436825.1 Pseudomonadota bacterium
CCATCACCCCCAGCACCATGCCCACTGCACCCGCCACACCGACCGACAGCAGGATGTACTTGGTCAGTTCCGGGTTGGCCTTGGCCATCGCCGCGATCTGCTCAACCATCGCTCCGAGCGGCCCCATCAGCTGATTGATGGTCGGCAGCAACGCATCACCCAATGTGATCTTGAGCGCCTGCCATTGGTTATCGAGCAACTGGATGCCCATGGCCGTGGTCGTAGCGCGGGCCTCGTACTCCTTCTGCATGGAGCCAGCGTAGCGGGTGGCGTCCGACACCTTCAGGATGTTCTCGCGCAGGTTCGGCAGGTTCTTCAGCAGCGGCGCGATGGCGCCCAGCGATTCCTTGCCGAAAATCTCCTGCATGATGGTCGCCTGCCGGTCCTTCGGCAGCTTCTCGATGGCCGCCAGCACCTTGGTGAAGGCGCCCGTCGCGTCCTTCTGCATCGCCTTGGACAGCTTCACCGTGTCGATGCCGAGCGCGGCGAAGGCATTCTTCTGCCCCTTGGTGGCCGCTTCGCCCGCGGTCATGGCGAGGATGAAGTTCTTGGTGGCGGTGGCCGCCACTTCACTCTCGACACCCACACCGGCAATCGACGCGCCCAGCGCCGCCACGTACTTGGCCTGCACGCCACCGACCTCGCCTAGCGCGCCGACGCGCCGGATCACGTCGGAGATCTGCGCCGCCTTGGCCGGGCCGGTGTTGCCCAGGTAGTTGACCTGATCGGCCAGGGTCCGCACCTGATCCTGCGTCATGTTGAAGGCGACGCGCCACTTGGCCATCATGTCGCCGGCCTCGTCCGCCGACAGGTCGAAGGCGATGCCCATCTTCGCGGCATCCTCGGCGAAGGTCGCCAGTTCCTCCCGCGCGATGCCCGCCTGTCCGGCCGCCGCCACGATCTGACCGATGCCGTTGGCCGCCATCGGCAGCCGCTTGGACATCGCCAGGATGTCGTCCTTCATCCGCACAAAGCCGTCCGGCGTGTCGAAGTCCACGACCTTCTTCACGTCGGCCATGGTGCTTTCGAAGTCGATGGCGGCCTGGGCGATCTGCTGAATGCCGAAGGCCGAGGCCAGCGAGCCGCCGGCCGTGCCGATGTCGCCGAAGCGCTTGGTCGCGCCGGCGATGGCGCGGTTGATGCCCTTCATCGGCCCGGTCACGCGATCCACGACCGAGATGATGGCTTTCAGCTGGAAGTTCGCCATGGTTTCCCCGGATGCGAAAAGGGCGGCCGGTCAGCCGCCCTGCGCCTGCTTCAGTTCCTTGCCGATGCGCACCGCCTGGGCCTCGTAGACCAGCAGCCGCGAGATGGTCAGGCGTTCCATCTCGCTCGGCTGCATGCCCCAGGCCCAGGCCACGTCGGCATAGCGCTCGATCAGTCCGTGCTCTCCGGCGCGGGGCTCGACGCCGTATCCCCGAAAAAAGGGAGGATCGCCGTCAGGCACGCCTGGAAGTCGGGCGCCGACAGATGCTTCACGCTGTTCGGCGGAACGTTGGCCAGCCGGCTGATGTACTTCGCGATCGCCCCCGCGATGGGGGTGAAGGTGCCATCCCCGCCCATCTGGAGCGGATAGCCGCAGGTCATGATGTCGTCGCAGGTCGGCTCGCGGAAGGTCAGCGTCGCGACCTGCTCGCCATGCGCCTGGATCGGCTTCTTCAGTGTGATGGTGGCGCTCATTTACTTGGTCTCCTCGCACTTCATGCCTTCGAACGTGACGCTGATCTGCCCCTCACCGGCGTCCAGCTCGTGCCCGCCCTTGGTCCAGGCGTTGCGCAGCACGTAGACCTTGCCGTTCGCCAGCTCCGCCGTAACGGTCGCGTCGGTGATCGCCAGCAAGGCGGACATGGACAGCCCGTCCGTGTCGGAGATGTCGGCCGAGATGGAGGGCACACGGGGCGTCTCCTTGAAGCCGTGCGGGCCATCCATGCCGGCGATGCCTTCGCGCTCCACGTCGTCGGGCGACACGGTCAGGCTGCCGCGCAGCGCGTACTGGGTGCTGTCCACCTTCAGGTAGCAGACACCCGCGATCTTCTTGCCCATGCTTCAGCCCCTCCGTCAGGCCGCGTAGTTCAGCCGGAACTGCGCCAGCACCGCGAAGACGCGCAGCTGGTTCACGAGGTCCGGCGGGTAGAGGATGTTGACCCGGTTGGGGTCGGTGGCGTCGCGCTCGACGATCAGGTTGGCCTTGAAGGCGGCCATGTTCTCGACCAGCCCCAGCGTTTCCATCTCCGAGTACTGGGCGATCAGCTCGGCCTTGATGGTCTTCGGCGTGACGATGGCCTGCCCCGCCCCGAAGGACGTGCCGTCGTTGGCCAGCTTGTGCCGGGGGAACTTGGTGGTGATCGCCGAGCGCATGCGGCGGATGATGGTGGCGAGCGTGAACAGCGTCTCCACGTCGAGGAACGACGGATCCGGCTGGCCGTAGGCGTTGGTCTGGTAGGTCGTGATGCAGCGCTCGATGCGTACCGTGCCGTCCGGCCCCGTGCTGTGCGTGGCAATGCCGTCGAACAGCAGGATTTGCCGCTCGGACAGGGTGAAACGGCTGGCCATTGGGGCGGCCAGCACGCCGACCAGCGGCAAGGTCTGCAGCGGCCGGGCGGGGTCGATGGACAGCGCCTTGGCCGCCTGGGCGGTCAGGGCGGCGGCCCATTCCCACGGCGGGGTCGGGCTGTCGTTGTAGCCCAGGATGGAGGTGTGCGGATCGTTGCGCGCAACGCCGAAGGTGCCCAGCGCCGACACCGTGCCCCGCTTGGCGGCGAAGACATGCCCGTAGACCTGCCGCGACCACGCCCAGCGGCCGGTCTGGTCATCCATGAAGGTCTTGATGGCGTCCAGGCTGGCGGTGTCGGTGTAGGGGCAGCCGATGAAGTCGAATTCCTCGTCACCGAGCGCGGCGAGCGCCGCCGGCAGCGACGGGGCGGCGGTGCCGCCGGCCATCGCCACGACGGCCACGGTCAGCCCGGCCGGCGTCGCCTCGCCGCCCGGAAGCCCCCGGTAGTTCAGCCGCAGGTCGATGTCGGCGCCGAGCGGGCCTTTGTTCTTGGCGGTCAGCGTGACGGTGCCGGTGGCGGCCGCGGCGGTCACCGGCAGATCGGCCGCCGCGGTGATGGCGGTGACGAGCGCGGCGGCCACCGTGGCGGCGGTCGCGCCCGAGGCGACGCCCACCTGGACGCGCTGCCCGGCGATGTAGAGCGACAGCGTGCCGGCGG
>JAEZHS010000160.1 GCA_023436825.1 Pseudomonadota bacterium
CGTTCAGCGCCATCAGGCGGTCGATCGCCTGCGGCGTCACCACCGGCGAGGTGATGTGCAGGCTCTCGATGCCGGCCTCGCCCAGCGCCTCGGCCTCGCCCAGCTTGGCGCAGCACACGCCGAGCGCTCCGGCGGCGATCTGGCGGCGGGCGATGTCGGCGGACTTGTGCGTCTTGGAGTGCGGCCGCAAGCTCACCTTGTGCGCCTTGGCGAAGGACGCCATCTCGGCGATGTTGCGGTCGAGCATCTCGAGGTCGAGCACCAGCGCCGGCGTGTTCAGCGAGCGCCGCGATCCCTGCTGGCCGATGAGATGGCGGTGGAGTTTCTCGGCTTCGCTCATGGTCTGTCCTTCAGGTTGCGCACGACCATGGCCTCGCCGGTCGTGCCGCGGTTCACGCCCGCGCTTTTCATGAACATGTTTTCCTTGCCCGTGCCCCAGAGCGCAATGCCTTGCGCTAAAAGGCCGCCGTCGACCTTGATGGTCTCGCCGGTGATGAAGCGCGCCTCGTCCGAGCACAGGAACGCGGCCACGTCGGCGATGACATCGGGCTCGCCGCGGTCGGGCCACGGCTGGTGCTGGAATTGCCTCTCGTACTTCTCCGGCCGCCCGCGATGGACCAGCGGCGTGGAGATCACGCCGGGCGCGATGCCGACGACGCGGATGCGCTCGGGGCCGAGCTCGGCCGCGACGTTCTCGATCAGGCTGATGACGGCGGCCTTGGCGGCCGAATAGGCGTGGCTGCCGCCGCCGCCCACCATGCCGGCGATCGATGCCGTCACAAGGATCACGCCGCCATGGCCTTGTTTTTTCATGGCGAGCGAGGCGTGCTTCATGCCGAGGAACACCGAACGCGTGAGGACGGCGAAGGTGTAGTCCCAGTCCTCGACGCTGGTCTCGGCGATCGGCCCGAAGGCGCCGCCGACGCCGGCATTGAGATAGGCGATGTCGAGGCGGCTAAAGCGCTTCTCGGCCTCGGCAACCGTGGCAGCCACGTCCGATTCCTTGGCGACGTCGCAACGGACGAAGGCGACGTCATTGCCGTGGCCGTTCGCCTTGGCAACTGCCAGCGTCTCCGCGCCATTGGCCTCGTTGAGATCGGCCACCACGACCTTGGCACCGTCGGCCAGGAAGCGCATGACCGTGGCGCGGCCCATGCCGCTTGCCCCGCCGGTGACGATCGCCACTTTCCCTGAGAGTCTTGTCATTCTCGATTTCGCCCTCCGATGCCATGGTGCTGTTGCGCCAGCCGGCTCGCAAGCCTAGCGTTTCGCTATCAAGTCGTCGGACGACGCGAGTGGGAGGCGCCACAATGAAGTTCGGCCTGTTCTACGAGATCTCCATTCCGCGTCCGTGGACGCCGGAGAAAGAGCGGACCGTCTACAACAACTGCCTCGAGCAGGTGAAGCTGGCCGACGAGCTGGGCTTCGACCATGTATGGGCGGTCGAGCACCACTTCCTCGAGGAGTACTCGCACTGCTCCGCGCCCGAGCTGTTCCTGACCGCCTGCGCCATGGTCACCAAGAACATCCAGGTCGGCCACGGCATCGTCGTCTGCGTCCCCGAGTTCAACCATCCCATCAAGATCGCCGAGAAGACGGCGACGCTCGACATCCTGTCGGGCGGCCGCCTGCATGTCGGCACCGGCCGCTCGGCGACCTGGACCGAGCTCGGCGGCTTCCGCGCCAATCCCGACATCACCAAGAAGAGCTGGGACGAGTTCGTGCGCTGCCTGCCCAGGATGTGGATGCAGGAGACCTTCTCCTACCAGGGCGAGTTCTGGTCGATGCCCGAGCGCACCATCCTGCCCAAGCCCTACCAGAAGCCGCATCCGCCGATGTGGGTGGCGGTCACCAGCGCCGGCACCGAGATCGACGCCGCCGACCGCGGACTGGGCAGCCTCGGCCTCTCCTTCGCGGGCTTCGAGGAGCAGGAGAAGAAGATCAAGGAGTACCGCCGGCGCATCAAATCGTGCGAGCCGGTCGGCGCCTTCGTGAACGAGCAGGTCGCGACCACCAACTTCCTGTTCTGCCATGAGGACGAGAAGACCGGCGTCGAGACGGGCAAGCGACTGGGCAACACCTTCAACTATCTCGCCACCCAGCTGATCTCGACGCGCGAGGTCTTTTCCTCGCCGTCCTATCAGTCGCTCGGGCTCCTGCCGGCGCTGCGCCGCGCCGCCACCGGGCCGGACGCCAACGAGCAGCAGACCGAGGGCATGGCCTACGGCGATCCCGCGCGCATCATCCGCGCCGTCAAGAAGTGGGAATCGCTCGGCGTCGACTGCATCAACTTCATCCTGAACGCCAACGAGGTCGTGCCGCAGGACCAGGTGATGGCGAGCCTCAGACTGTTCGCCAGGGAAGTGATGCCGGTGTTCGCCAAGGGCTCGGCCAACAAGGTCGCGGCGGAGTAAGTCATGCCTCTCTACGGAACGCTCGACATCACCCAGAAGGCCAAGGCGCTGCCGACGCTCGCGAACCTCGACACCGAGGCCTGGACCTTGCCCAAGGCCGAGATGCTGCAGCTCCTGATCGAGGTGCCGCGCAGCACGACGGACGGGCTGCTGCCCAAGGCAATGCATCCAGCCCTGCCCTCCTACGTGATCCTGGCAGTCACGAGATATTCGGAGAGCCCGGTCGGGCCGTTCAATCTCGCGGTGCTGCGGCTCGGCAGCCGGGCCGGCGCGCATCCGCGCGGCTTCCTGCTGGGCGCCGTCGCCAGCACCGAGGCCGCTGCCAAGGAGCTGCGCGGCCGCTGGGGCTTCCCGGTCGAGGCGGGCGAGGTGAAATTCCTGCGCCGGCACGATCGTGTCATGGGCACCGTCAAGAAAGGCGGCAGGACCATCCTCGACTGCGCGCTGATCGATCCGCAGCCGGTCGCCGGCACCGACGTGCAGTACATCAACTGGGTGACGGCGGCCAACGCGCCGCTCGACGGCCAAACGCAGCCGATGCTGATCCAGGTCGATCCCAAGTACACCTTCTACAAGGCCGAGCGCGGCAAGCCGCAGGTCTCGGCCTTCGACGCGGCGGCCTGGAACGCCGGCACGATCACGCTGGCCGATCCCATCGTCGGCACGTGCTGCACGGTCGACACCGACCTGCCGCGCATCCGCTTCGTGATGGATCCGCTCAAGCCCGTGTTCCAGGGGACACGTAGAATCAGGGAGTCGCGGGCGGACGAATGAATACCGAAACTCGCCACAATTCCGGTGTCATCC
>JAEZHS010000170.1 GCA_023436825.1 Pseudomonadota bacterium
CCCGCGCTCCGACATTCACCTAGTTCTCCCAGCGCCACTGCTCGATCCACAGGGTCGAGCTGTTGAGATGACCGGTCGGCACGACGCCCTTGAGCTGCTTGGGAACGACGAAGGGATCGACGCGGAAGAACAGCGGCAGGACGGGCAGGTCCTCGGCGTGGATGCGCTGGATTTCGGCGAACAGGGCGCGGCGCTTCTCGAAGTTGAGCTCGCGCTCGGCGCCGTCGAGAGCAGCGTCCATGGCGGGATTGCGATAGCCCGGATAGTTCTGGCCGCTCCAGGCGTTTTCGGCTGTCGGGATCTCGGTGGAATAGAGCAGCGTGCGCGGCACGCCCTGGGGGCTCTGCACCCAGGCATACATGGCAAGGCCGGAGAACTGCCGGCGGTTCAACGTTTCGGAGAAGACGCGCGGCGGCTCGGCCTTGATGCGCACCTCGACGCCGACCTGGCGGAGCTGGCTCTGGATCACCTGAGCCACGAGTTCGCGCACGCGGTTGCCGGCAGTTGTCGTGATCTCGAGCGACAGGCGCTCGCCCTTGGCGTCGTGGCGCACGCCGCTCCTGAGGTCCTTGAATCCCGCCTCGTCGAGCAGCTTGCGCGCCTGCGCGGCATCGTAGGGATAGTGCCTGGTATCCGGGGTGAACATCGGATCGAGCTGGCTGATCGGCCCGTCGGCCACCGGCTGCTTGCCCTCGAACAGCTTCTCGGAGATCGCCTTGCGGTCGATCGCCATCAGGATCGCCTGGCGCACGCGGCGATCCTCGAGAAGCTTGTTGTCGAGCATGGTGTCGATGTGCTCGTAGATCAGCGCCGGCTTGTAGATGAAGTCGTACTTGTCCTTGTGGCGCTTCTCGAACGCCAGCACCTGGTCGAGCGACAGGCCGAGCTCGCCCAGCACGTAGTCGACGTTGCCCGAGAGCAGGTTGGCCTCGAGCGCCGCCGTGTTCTCGATGATCTTGACGACGATGCGTTTGAAGTGCGGCTTCTCGCCCGTCCAGGTCGGGTTCTGCTCGAGCACGATGCGGTTGCCGGGCACGATTTCGACGACGCGGAAGGGCCCGAAATACAGGCCGGGACTGGTCGAGTTGGTGTCGAACGCCGTCTTGTTGCGGTACTCGGCGGGATTGGCGTCGAAGATCGGCTTCTCGATGTGCGCCGGCAGGAGCTGCAGGCCGATGCTGTTGTAGTCGAAAGTGACGCGGTCGATCGTCATGGTGAAACGGCGATCGTCCTTGGCGTCGAACTTGATGATGCGCCGGTAGCCCTCCGACGAGGCGACGCCCGACAGTGGATGCTTGCCGACCTCCAGCGTGAAGGCGACGTCCTTCGCGGTGACCGGCGTGCCGTCGCCCCATTTGAAATCGCGCAGCTCGACGTCGATCTCCATGCCTTTCTTGCCGTCGGGAAGGTCGATGACGCGGGCCTTGCCATTCTCCACGGTCGGCAGCTCGGTGCAGGTCATGCAAACGAGCTTAGACTCGGCGTTCCACGCGGTGACCGGCCGTGCGGTCATATTGCTGATCAGCGATTTCGCCAGCATCGAGCTGATCAACGGGTTCCAGGTGCCCGGCGACTGCGTCATGCCCAGCACCAGCTCGTCCTTGGCACGAGCCGGAGCGGCGAGCACCAGGAGCGCGAGCGCGATAAGAAGAATGCGGCGGATCATGTCCTTCGCACCGTCGCATGACACAGACTCGCTGTCATCCCGAGCGAAGCGAGGGAACTTTCCTGCGCCTTAAAGATCCCTCGGCCTGCGGCCTCGGGATGACGGCGCTATTGCGCCGTCACCGTCCCAGAGTCGGTCGTGAGGGCGGGCGGCCGCCATGGCTGGCCGACCATTGCTCGGGCGCCTCGAGGAAGGCGCGGGTCTCGGCGAGGCCCTTCTCGTCGAAGTACTTGTACTTCGAGGCCGCCTCGAGCGCGTCCCACCAGGTGGCGAGTGCATGCAGCTTGACGCCGCCGGCGGCCAGCATCTCCACGCTCTGCGGGAAGATGCCGTAGTGGAAGATCACGAAGCAGTCGGTGACCTTCGCTTCGGCTTTCTTCAGCGCCTCGATGAACACCAGCTTGCTGCCGCCGTCGGTGGCGAGGTCCTCGACCAGCAGCACGCGCTTGCCGGGCTTGAGGTCGCCTTCGATCTGGGCCATGCGGCCGAAGCCCTTGGGCTGCTTGCGCACGTAGATCATCGGCTTCTTGGCCAACGCCGCCAGGAAGGCGGCGAACGGGATGCCCGCGGTCTCGCCGCCCGCCACCACGTCGATCTTGTTCCAGCCGATGTCCCGATCGATCGCCTTGAGCGCGTGGCTCATGATCTTGGCGCGCGCCTCGGGGTACGAAATCAGCTTGCGGCAGTCGATGTAGACCGGGCTCGCCCGTCCCGAGGTGAAAATGTACGGGTTTTCGGGCCGGCAATGGATGGCCTCGATCTCCAGCAGCAGGCGCGCAGTGTCCCGCGCTTCGGTCGTGCCGCTGGCCCGAGCCGAATTTGCCTTGCCGTTCAACTTGTTGGCCGGCCCGTTCAGAGTTTCAGCGGCCGGCGTCTTGCCCTTCTTCTTAGTCGCCATTGGCTGCCTTTCCCCCGATCGGCTTGCGACAAAATGACGGCAGTGTGTTTAGCGTCCATACAGAGGACCGGCAAGGGCGAGAGCGTTTTCAGACTGTCAAAGTTGGTCAGTTTCTTTGGAGTACCTACTGTGGGGTAGCTGCCAGCCGCGATAGAGCGACATCAGTCGCAAAAAGAGGCACAGGCCGGCCCCGAAGACCATGACCGGGATGGCCGGAAGGCCGAGGGTGAAGCCGAGCGCAATCGAGCCGGCGCCGGCCAGTGCCGCTACAGCGTAGAGCTCGACCCTGAGCACGGTCGGGATCTCGAGCGTCAGGAGGTCGCGCGCCACGCCCCCGCCGATGCAGGTCACCATGCCCAGCACCGCAGCCACGAACGGGTTCAGGCCGTAGGCCAGGGCCTTCTCGGTGCCGGTCACGGCGAACAGGCAGAGGCCGGCGGCGTCGAAGAGCTGCACCGGCGTCCTGAGGCGGGCGATTTGCGCGGAGGCGTAGAAGCCAACCAGCCCGGCGGCGATGGTGGCGGCGAAGTAGCGCCAGTGGGCGATCGCGGCCGGCGGGACAGCGCCGATCAGGAGGTCGCGCGCGATACCGCCCGCCACGCCGGCGACCCAGGCCACGACCAGCACGCCGAACAGGTCGAGCCGCTTGCGGACGCCCTGGGTGGCGCCGCTGATGGCGAACACGAAGGTAGCGCCGAGATCGAGCGCGTCGAACAGCATGACGAAAGACTACACCGATTGCACCGCAGTCCCGAAATGGCAGAGTGCGCGCAGGAGACGACATGACCTTGGGCACCTGGCGCGACTGGCGGACCTTTCGCTTCATCATCGGCCGCAAGCGGCTGTTGGCGTCGACGTTGGCCGGCCTGGTCCTGATGGCGTTGCTGCCGTCGGACTTCCGGTGGTCGACGCGCTTCATCCTGGCCTGGGATCTGACGGCGCTTCTCTACATAACCATGATCATGTGGATGATCCGCTGCTCGACGATCGAGGACTGCCACGACCACGCCGCGCTCAATGACGAGGGCGACTGGGTGATCCTGTTGCTGGTGGTCGGCGCCGTCGCGGCCAGCTTCATCTGCATCGCCGTCGAATTGCCGGTCCTGCAGTCGCCGGGCCATTCGGTGGTGCTCGGCGTGTTCATCACCGGACTGACCGTGGCGCTGTCATGGACCTTCACGCACACTGTCTTCACGCTGCACTACGCCAACGTCTACTACCGGCCCGACGACGACGGCCCGGGCGGATTGCTCTTCCCCGGCCATCGCGAGCCCGACTATCGCGACTTCCTCTACTATTCCTTCGTCATCGGCTGCGCATCGCAGACTGCCGACGTCGCCACCGTGTCGCGCGCCATGCGTCATCTCACGATGGTGCACGGCATCGTATCCTTCGCCTTCAACACCGCCATCCTGGCGCTGACCATCAATGTCGGCGCGAGCCTGCTCAGCTGACCCATGCCGCGCAACCGCCTGATCGACCTGATCGGATTGGCATTCTTCCTGGCGTTCTGCCTCGGCATCGGCGCGCTCGGCGCATCGGTCGTGGCGACCAGCGTCGACACCTGGTACGCCGACCTCATCAAGCCGCCCTTCACGCCGCCCGACCGCGTGTTCGGCCCGATCTGGACGGTGCTCTACGTGCTGATGGCGATCGCGGCGTGGCGCGTGTGGCGCGCCGCCGATCGCGACACCCGGCGGGGGCCGCTGACGCTGTTCGTGCTGCAGCTCGCGCTCACGCTCGGCTGGACGGTGGTGTTCTTCGGCCTGCAGAAGATCGGCGCCGCGCTCGCGACCATCGTCGTGCTGGATGTCGGCGTGGCGGTGACCACGCTCGCCTTCCGCCCCATCGACCGCTGGGCGGGGCTGCTGATGGTGCCGTATTTCGCCTGGGTGGCCTTCGCTACCGTGCTCAACATCGCGATCTGGCGCCTCAACCCAACGGCGTGATGCCGGGGGCTCATGCTCTTCCGGTAAAGATCAATGCTCGTCGTGGCGGCCGTGGCTCGCGTCGTGGTTGCTCATGCCCTCGCCATCGTCGGCCTTGAGCTCCATGAACACGACCGACGACAGGACGGTCAGCACGCCCAGCACCAGGAAGGCCTGCTGGACGCCGTGGACGATCGCATCGGGATGCGAGTGGAGCTCGATTGGGACGAAGATGGCGGCGACCAGCGCCGCACCCGCCACGCCGAAGCTGATGGCGAGCTGCTGGCCGGTGGCGGCGATGGTGCTGGCGGCGCTGGTCTGCTGGGTCGATACGTCGGCATACACAAGCGTGTTCATGCTGGTGTACTGCATGGAGGTGAAGAAACCCAGGATGAAGGCCTGGAGCACGATCCGCCAGACCGGCGTGTCGGTGCCCACGGTCGCGAACGACATGATCATCAGGCCGACCACGACGGTGTTGCCGACCAGCACGTTGCGATAGCCGAGCCGCGCCAGGATTCCCGGCATGAAGGCTTTCAGCCCGATCGAGGCGACCGCCTGCGGCAGCACGAGCAACCCCGAGGCGACCGGCGAGAGGCCCATCCCGATCTGGTAGAGCAGCGGGAACAGGAACGGGATGCCGCCCAGGCCCAGCCGCGTGAAGAACCCGCCGCTCACGGCCGCGCGGAAGGTGCGCAGCCGGAACAGGCCGAGATTGAGCAGGGGATGAGGCGTCAGCCTGGCGCGGATTCCGTAGCCCGCGAGCAGAGCCGCCGAGATTGCCAGCATCGTCACGACGGCGGCGGTACCATGCGTGTGATCGCCGAACACTTCCAGCACGTAGGACAGCAGCGCAATGCCACCGCCGAACAGCACCAACCCCGCCATGTCGAGCTTGTGGACCTTGGCCTCGCGATAGTCGGGCAGATAGCGCTGCACGAAGTAGAGGCCGAGCAGGCCGACCGGCACGTTGACGTAGAACACGCCGCGCCAGTCGAGATAGGTGACGATCAGGCCGCCGGCCACCGGCCCCACCATCGGGCCGATCAGGCTCGGAATGGCGACGAAGCTCATGACGCGCACCAGATCGACCTTGCGGAAGGTGCGGGCGAGCGTCATGCGCCCGACCGGCATCATCATGGCGCCGCCCATGCCCTGCACGACGCGGCAGGCCACCAGCATCTCGAGGCTGGTGGCGAGCCCGCACAACACCGAGCCCAGGGTGAAGAGTCCGATCGCCGAGGCGAAGACGCGACGCGTCCCGAAGCGGTCGGCCATCCAGCCGCTTATCGGGATGAAAACCGCCAGGCTCAGCGTATAGCTGGCCAGTACTGACTTCACGTTGAGCGGCCTGACATCCATCGCCTGTGCGATCGCCGGCACCGCGGTGTTGAGGATCGTGGTGTCGAGCGACTGCATGAAGAAGGCGACGGCCACCAGCCAGGGCAGGAGACGTTGCACGGACTTGTCGGGCTGTTCGGTCGTCGCGGCCATCGTCGGCGCAGTCTGCCCATGCGCCGATGCTGGAGCAATTGCGTTCAGCGCGGCACTGCTTCCTGCTAGGCTTGCGGCGCTTCAGGAGGGGGATTTGCAACGTCGATCGTTCATCGGTGGTTTCGTAGCTTCGGCGTTTTCGCTCCACGCTGTGCCGTCATCGGCGCAGGGCGATCCGCTGCCATCATGGAACGACGGCCCGATCAAGCAATCGATCGTCGACTTCATGACGCGCACCACGACGCCGGGTGGCCGCGACTGGGTGCCGGTGCCCGAACGCATCGCCACCTTCGACAATGACGGCACGCTGTGGACCGAGCAGCCGATGTACGTCCAGACCGCCTTCGCGCTCGACCGCGTCAAGGTACTGGCGGCGAGCCATCCGGAATGGCGTACGACCGAGCCGTACCGCTCGATCCTGGCCGACGATCGCGCCCAGCTCGCTCAGCTCGGCGAGAAGGCGCTGCTTCAGGCCGTCGCGGTGACGCATGCCGGCGTGACCACCGAAGCGTTTCGGAAGATCGTGCTCGACTGGCTGGCGACCGCGCGTCATCCACGCTTCAAGCGGCCGTACACCGATCTCGTCTACCAGCCGATGCTCGAGCTGCTGGCCTGGCTGCGCGCCAACCAGTTCAAGACCTTCATCGTCTCGGGCGGCGGCATCGAGTTCATGCGGCCGTGGACCGAGCGGATCTACGGGGTCCCGCCGGAGCAGGTCGTGGGCTCGTCGGGTGTCGCCAGCTACCTCATGGCCCAGCCCGACAAGCCGGTCCTGATGAAGGAAGCCAAGGTCGAATTCATCGACGACGGGCCGGGCAAGGCGGTGGGCATCAACCATTTCATCGGACGCCGCCCATATTTCGCCTTCGGCAATTCCGACGGCGACCAGCAGATGCTGGAATGGACCGCGGCGGGCCAGGGGCTGCGCTACATGGGCCTGGTCCACCACACCGACGCCGTCCGCGAGTACGCCTACGACCGCGACTCGCCGGTCGGGCGTCTCGACAAGGCGTGGGCCGAGGCGGTGAGGCGCAAGTGGACGGTCGTGTCGATGAAGGACGACTGGAAGGTCATCTACCCGTTCGAGCTTCGATGATGCTGAGACGGCTGGAGATGATCGTGGCGATCGACCGGCATCTCAACTTCGGTCGGGCGGCACGGTCGCTCGGCATCTCGCAGCCTTCGCGCTATCGCACAATGCAGGCTGGCTATTGGAAATCGTGGGCGGTTGCTTCATGAACTTCGCGCGCAGGTCGCGCAGCTTCGGCCGCGCCGCGCTGAAGGGTTTGATCGCCCGGAAGGAGGTTCGATGAAGAAGTCTCCGCTTGCGTTGGCGATCGGCCGGCTCGACTCTGCTGCTGGTCGGTGACTCGGCTGCACCGCAGCGGCACGCTTCGATTCGACGGTCGACCATGCGTCAATGCACGGCCATTTATATTCAGCGCCCCGTTGTTCTTTGTTAGGCTCGCTCAGGCGATGGACACGTTGGACACTCCGGCGGCCGCGACCGCCGACATGATCCGGATTCCCGGCGGGACCTTTCGCATGGGGTCGGACAATCATTATCCGGAGGAGGCGCCGACGCATGCCGTCACCGTCGACGCGTTCTGGATCGACGCCACGCCCGTCACCAATGCCCAGTTCCGCCGCTTCGTCGAAGCCACGGGTCATGTGACTTGGGCCGAGATCCCGCCCGACCCAAAGGACTATCCCGGCGCCAAGCCGAACATGCTGAAGGCCGGCGGGCTCGTCTTCACCCCGCCGACGCACGCCGTCGATCTGCGCGACTGGAGCCAGTGGTGGCGCTTCACCTTCGGCGCCACGTGGCGGCGGCCCTACGGCAAGGGCAGCCACATCGGTGGGCTCGACGATCATCCGGTGGTGCAGATCGCCTACAAAGATGCGGAGGCCTACGCGAAGTGGGTCGGCAAGGAGATCCCGACCGAAGCCGAGTGGGAGTTCGCGGCCCGCGGCGGCCTTGTCGACATGGAGTTTGCCTGGGGCGACGAGTTCACGCCGAGCGGCCGGCACATGGCCAACACCTGGCAGGGCGAGTTTCCGCGCGAGAATCTCAAGAGCGACGGCTGGGCCCGCACTTCGCCGGTGCGGGCCTTCCCGCCGAATGGGTATGGAGTCTTCGACATGATCGGCAACGTCTGGGAATGGACGGCCGATTGGTACTCGCAGAAGCACGAAGCGGATGTGCCGAAGGCCTGTTGCGTGCCGCAGAACCCTCGCGGTGCGGCGATCGAGGCGAGCTACGATCCGCGGCTGCCGTCCATTCGCATTCCCCGCAAGGTCCTGAAGGGTGGCTCGCATCTTTGCGCACCGAACTATTGCCGACGCTATCGACCCGCGGCGCGCCACGCCGAGCCGGTCGATACGTCGACGAGTCACGTCGGTTTCAGGTGTGTTGTCAGAACGGGAGGACGGACATGAGTGACGAAAGCGGAGCCAGGAACGTTGTTGCCGGCCGCCGCCGCATGCTGCTCGCCGGCACGGCTCTCGCCACCATCGGTACGTTGGCGGCCGGTGCTTCCGTGCAGCAGGCGCAGGCGCAGCAGACACCGGCGCCCGCCCCGTCAGGAGGCCGCAAGCCCAACATCCTGGTGATCTTCGGCGACGATATCGGGGTCCCGCAGATCAGCGCCTACACCCAGGGGCTGATGGGCTATCGCACGCCCAACATCGACCGCATCGCCAACGAAGGAGCGATCTTCACCGATTCCTACGGCCAGCAGAGCTGCACGGCCGGCCGCGCCTCGTTCATCCTGGGCGAAGAGCCGTTCCGCACCGGGCTGCTCACCATCGGCATGCCGGGCGATCCGCACGGCATCGCCGATTGGATGCCGACCATTGCTGACGTCATGAAAGTGCAGGGCTATGCCACGGGGCAATTCGGCAAGAACCATCTCGGCGACCAGGACAAGCACCTGCCGACGGCGCACGGCTTCGACGAGTTCTTTGGCAATCTCTATCACCTCAACGCCGAGGAGGAGCCGGAGGGCTACTTCTATCCCAAGGATCCGGAGTTCCGGAAAAAATACGGGCCGCGCGGCGTGCTGAAGACTTCGGCCGATGGCAAGATCGAGGACACCGGTCCGCTCACCACCAAGCGCATGCCGACCGTCGACGAGGAGTTCCTGGCCGCCGCCAAGGACTTCATCGATCGCCAGGCCAAGGCGAACAAGCCGTTCTTCTGCTGGTTCAATTCCACGCGCATGCACGTCTTCACCCATCTCAAGCCGGAATCGATGGGCAAGACAGGCAAGGGCATCCATGCCGACGGCATGGTCGAGCATGACGGCCATGTCGGCGAACTCCTGAAGCTGCTTGACGACCTCAAGATCGCCGACAACACCATCGTTCTCTACACGACCGACAACGGCGCGGAACTGGCTTTGTGGCCAGATGGCGCCATGACCATGTTCCATGGCGAGAAGGGCACCACCTGGGAAGGCGGCTTCCGCATCCCGATGATGGTGCGCTGGCCTGGCGTCATAAAGCCGGGCACCTACTACAACGACATCATCTCGCTGATCGACTGGTTCCCGACCTTGTGCGCGGCGGCGGGCGAGCCCGATATCATCGGCAAGATGAAGGCGGGCTATCAGGCCGGGAGCAAGACCTTCAAGGTCCATCTCGACGGCTACAATTTCCTGCCGTACTTCAAGGGCGAGGCCAAGCAGGGGCCGCGCGACGTTATCTACTACTTCGACCAGGGCGGAAATCTGAACGCCATCCGCTGGAACGACTGGAAGGTCTCCTTCGCAATATCGTCGGAGGGCAACATTGCGACGTCGCTGCGCGAGGTGCCGGCCTGGGCGATGATCACCAACCTGCGCATGGACCCTTACGAACGCGGGGCGAAGGAGGGGGGCAACGCCATGGACTTCTTTGCCCGCCAGATCTGGCTGCTCGTACCCATCCAGGCCAAGATCAAGGAGTTCTTCGCCGACTTCGAGCAGTTCCCTTACCAGACCGGCAGCTCTCTGAACGCGGCAGGGATCAACTACAGCCTGCTGCGCCAGCAGGAGGCGCTGAAGCGGCTGAAGGATCTGGAGGGCATGCGGCCGCGCTAGAGATCGTCAGTCGGCGACGGCCGCTGAGGATATGGCCGGCGCCGATGCGACACGTTTGGCGGCACGCTCGGCAAGGATCAGACCCAACACGGACGACACGATCACCAGGACGACCGCGGCGTTGAGCATGGCCTCGTCGATCAGCCGCTGCCCGGCCGCATTCTTCGTCGCATAGGCGACGAGGGCGACAGCCAGGGTCGCGGCGACCTGGGGAATGGTGAGCGAGATCGACGCCAAGACCATCGTCGAACCTCAGGCCCAGCTCGTCTACCAGACGATCGGCTTCAGCAACGGCTGGGACACGGTGGCCAACGTGCAATTCCAGGACGTCAACTCGCTGGCCGGTCGGTTGGGCATTCGTCTCATGCGCACCTGGGAACTCGACGACAGCGACAAGGCGAAGAGGTTGACCGCCTGGCTGCGCCCGAACATCTGGCACGAGTTCCAGGGCGTGCCGCAGACGACGTTCGCGTCCGATGCAGGCCCGGTGCCTTTCCGCTCCGACATCAGTGGCACGTGGGTCAGCGTCAACGCCGGCGTGAGCGCCCGCCTGTCACGCCAGGCGACGTTGTTCGCCAATTTGAACTACGATGTCGGCTTCAATGGCGATCGCTACGCCTACAGCGGCAAGATCGGCCTCCGCATGGCATGGTGATCGCCTCTCGCTTCACCGACGCATAGCTCGGTGCCGCTTGTGCGAGTGGACGCGAAGATCGCCTTGCGGCTAGTCTCCGTTTCAGTCGGCAACCGATGCGCCGGGTGACGAGCGACGAGGAATTGAGCATGGCGCTGGTGAGGATACTCGCCGCGATTGTCATTGTGGCGTCGGGTTTCCCCGTAAGGCAGGCGGCAGCCCAACCTGCGACCACTGCGAGCAGTGGTCCGTGGTCCTTTATCTTCGCACCCTATGGCTGGCTCACCTTCATGAGCGGCACGCAAACGGTGGCCGGGCAATCGACCACAGTGAGCACCAACGCCTTCGAGATGTTCGCCCAGAGCCAGTCCCTGCTCACCTTCATGGCCTACGGCGAGGCGCGCTACGAGGATCGGCTCGGCCTGTTCGTCGACCTCATGTACGCCAACCTCGCGGCAGGCCAGTCGGCCAATCGCAGCTTCTCGGCGCCTGGTGTCAGCGGCAGCGCGATCGCCTCTGTCTCGGTGAACTACGAATCGCTGACGCTGCAGTTTGGCGCCGCCTATGAGGTCGTGAAGGTCGGGCCCGATCGCAGCGCCGAGGGGCCGGGCATGGCGGGTGTCGGCCGAACCGCCTTCGACGTGACCGTGGGCGGCCGTTGGTGGTACCAGCGCGTCGACATGACGCTCAACTTCTACGGCGCTGTCACCGTCAACACGCCCAATCTCCAGGTCTCTGCCAACCGCAGCCAGGTCTTCGCCAACTCGGGCAGCATTGGCTGGGTCGATCCTTTCATCGGTTTCCGCGTGCGTCATCACCTGGCGCCGGGACAGCACCTCGCGCTCGAGGCCGATCTGGGCGGCTTCGGCATCGGCAGCCGCATCTCGGCCGAGGCGCAGCTCGCCTACAGCATGGATTTCGGCAACGCGATCGGGGTCAACTGGGCGGGCGTGATCGGCTATCGCGCCCTCTATGTCGATTACACCCAGGGCTCGGGCTCGTCGTTCTTCGAGATGAACATGCTCCAGCACGGCCCGTTGCTGGGCGTGCGTGGACGATTCTAGGAAGGCGAGAAACGATTGCGCAGGAACAAATCGTCCCCTTCGGCGCGACGGATGATGTGAGATGAGGTAACGGCATGTCGATCCTCGATCTGTTTGCCTGGATCGTCCTCGCCATCCTGGTGGCGAGCGCAGTCGCCATGATCTTCATTGCCGGGTCGCTGCCCGGCCACATTGCCAGGAGTCGCGGCCATCCCTGGGCACAGGCGGTGCGCATGGCGGGCTGGATCACGCTCTTCTTCGGCTTCGCACTGTGGCCGCTCGCCCTGATCTGGGCCTATGTCGACGCGCCGACGCCGCGGCGCGGGAGCGACTGGCGATGATCGTCGCCATCTTCAACGTCTACCTGGTGATCCTGTTCGGGCTGGTGAAGCTGCGGATCGTGCCCTTCAACCTCTTCTGGAAGATCTCGCCCGGTATCGTCCTGGTGTTGCTGCTGTTCGGCCTGTTCATCCCCATGGGCTGGGGCGCGCCCGGCGGCAACGCGATCGTCGTGCGCAACGCCGTGTCGATCGTTCCCGACGTTGCGGGCGAGGTCGTCGAAGTCGCCGTCGAGGCCAACAAGCCGGTCGGCATGGGGGACGTGCTGTTCCGCATCGATCCGGTGCCGTTCCAGTCGCAGGTCGACGCGCTGGCCGCGCAACTGAAGCTCGAGGAGCTGCGACTCTCGCAGATGACCGAGCTCGAACGCGGGCCCGCCGGCCGCGCTTTCGACGTACAGCAGCGCCAGGCCGCCGTCGAGCAGCTCAAGGCGCAGATCGAGGGCGCCCGGTGGAATCTCGAGAAGACCGTGGTGCGCGCGCCGGCCGACGGCTTCGTCACCAACCTCGCGCTGCGCAAGGGCGCCCGCGTCGGCAACCTGCCGCTCTCTCCGGTGATGGCCTTCATCGACACCTCGGAGACGCTGGTCGGCATCGAGGTGGCGCAGATCGACAGCCGTTTCATCCAGCCCGGCCAGCCGGTTGAGCTCACCTTCAAGGCCATGCCGGGCCAGATCCACACCGGCAAGGTCGTCTCCGTGCTGCAGGCTCTCTCGAGCGGCCAGACGGAGGTCTCAGGTCGTGCCATCACGCCCGTTCCCGTGCAGGCCGCGCCCTTCGTGGTGCGCGTCAGGATCGATGACGATGCGCTGGCGCGCCGACTACCGGCGGGCAGCGTCGGCGACGCCGCGATCTTCACTGACCGCATCAAGCTGAGCCACGTCATTCGCAAGGTCCTGCTGCGACAGATTGCGATCCTGAACTACGTCAATCCGTTCTGAGGCGGCCAAAGCGATATGATGCCATCGGACGAACGAGCGGAGGCGGATGATGACCGGACGGTCGATCGTGATCGCCTTGTGCGGCGCTGCGCTGCTCGCTTTGCGCCAGGTCGGCGCAGGCCGGCGAGACCCACGAGTTCTGGCCGGAGCTGCAATTTCACAAGTGGTTCAACGAGCACGAATCGCGCGCGGTCCTTATGATGTCGCACAGCCGCGATCGCGATTCCAACTCGAGCTACCAGGCGGAGGTCGGCCTGACCTTCGAGCACCACTTCAGAGAGTGGTTCCGGGGGCGGCTCGGCTACCGCCATGCCAATTCGACCGACGGCGGGCCGTTTCAGGAGAACCGCCTGCTGGGCCGAGCCTACGCGTCCGCCGAGGTCTACTTCGACACGCAGTACAATCAGATGTCACGCTAGCGGTTGATCGTCGGCGTGACACTCCCGATCTACGAGCATTTCAGCGTGGAGCCATACTTGGTGAGACAGGTCGACAAAGCCGGTAGCTTCACCACCACCAGTGCCATTGGCCTGACGTTGATCACGTCTTTCTGAACGGAGGCATGCGATGACCGACAAACCCCGGAACGAGCCGAAGTCCAGGCTGAGCAGGGATCGCCGCAGGCTGCTTTTGGGCGGCACAGCGCTTTCCATCCTGGGTGCTTTCGGAATCGGCACGGCGCAAGCCCAGCAGCCGGCGCCGGCACCGCCGGCCACCGGCGGCCGGCGACCGAACATTCTCGTGATCTTCGGTGACGATATCGGGCTCTGGAATCTCAGTGTCTGGAACAAGGGCATGATGGGCTTCAAGACGCCCAACATCGATCGCATCGCCAACGAAGGTGCGATCTTCTCTACGTACTATGGTCAGCAGAGCTGCACCGCCGGCCGCGCCGCCTTCATCACCGGCCAGTGTCCGTTCCGCACCGGCCTCACCAAGGTCGGCCTGCCGGGCGCCACGGTGGGCCTGCAGAAGGAGGATCCGACAATAGCCGAGCTGCTGAAGCCGCTGGGCTACATGTGCGGCCAGTACGGCAAGAACCACCTCGGCGACCGCGACGAGTTCCTGCCGACGGCGCACGGCTTCGACGAGTTCTTCGGCAATCTCTATCACCTCAACGCCGAGGAGGAGCCGGAGAACCCCGACTATCCGAAGGATCCGGAGTTCCGCAAGAAGTTCGGCCCGCGCGGCGTGCTCAAGACCTCGGCTGACGGCAAGATCGAGGACACCGGCCCGCTTACCCGCAAGCGCATGGAGACGGTCGACACCGAGTTCCTGGCAGCCGCCAAGGATTTCATGGATCGCCAGGTGAAGGCCAACAAGCCGTTCTTTGTCTGGTTCAACTCGACGCGCATGCACGTGTTCACGCACCTCAAGCCCGAATCGCAGGGCAAGACCGGGCTGGGGTTGCAGGCCGACGGCATGGTCGAGCATGACGGCCATGTCGGCGAGCTTCTGAAGTTCCTCGAGGATCAGAAGATCGCAGACAACACGCTGGTGATCTATACGACTGACAACGGCGCCATGAAGAGCATGTGGCCCGATGGCGGCATTTCCCCGTTCCGATCGGAGAAGGACACCAACTGGGAAGGCGCCGTGCGCGTGCCCTGCGTCGCGCGTTGGCCCGGTGTCATCAAGCCTGGCACGGTCATCGACGGCCTGTTCTCGGCCGAGGACTGGCTGCCTACCATCGTCGCGGCGGCCGGCGGCGATCCCGACGTCAAGGGCAAGCTGCTCACGGGGCTCCAGGCCGGCAGCAAGACCTTCAAGGTCCATCTCGACGGCTACAATCAGTTGCCGGTGCTGAAGGGCGAGGCGCAGGAGTCGCCTCGCAAGGAGTACGTCTACTTCGACGACGACGGCAACCTCGTCGCCTATCGTGACGAGCGCTTCAAGTACAACTTCACGGCGCAGTTCTCGACCGGCATCTCGGTGTGGCGCATGCCGCTGACGCCGTTACGCGCGCCGCTGATCATCGACCTCAAGGCCGATCCGTTCGAGTATGCGTTCGATGGCTCGACGGTCTTCTACGACAAGTGGCTGATGGATCGCGCCTTCCTGATCCTGCCCGCCGTGGAGAAGGTCTCGCGCTATCTCGCGACCTACAAGGACTTCCCACCGCGTCAGCGACCGGCCTCGTTCTCGATCGATCAGGTGATGGATAAAGTCAACGCGTCGATGAAGATGCGCTAAGGCGACGGAAGCGGTCATGAACCGACGAACATTGCTGACCCTGGCGGCCGCGTCGCTTGCCGCGCCGGCGGTTCTGGCGCAGTCCCCACAGCTCGCCAACCCGGCTTCGCAGAACTGCGTAAAGCAGGGCGGCGCGCTCCAGATGGAGCCGCGTCCCGACGGTGGCCAGTACGGCGTCTGCGTATTCACCGGCAACTACCAGTGCGAGGAATGGGCGCTGTTCCGCGGCGAATGCCCGAAGAACGGATTGCGCGTGACGGGCTATGTCACGCCAGCCGGGCGCTATTGCGCCATCACCGGCGGACGCTACATGGTGGTGAGCGAAAGCGCCTCGGGCGAGCAGGGGATCTGCTCGCTGCCCGGCGGCAAGACCTGCAATGCCGCCGCCTATTACGCCGGGACATGCAGCCGATGACGACGCCGCGCGAGCAAATCCAGGAGATCCAGCGCCGGGTCAACGCCTCCGTGATCGGCCAGGAGCGTGTGGTCGAACGGCTGGTCATCGCCCTGCTGGCCGACGGCAACGTGCTGGTCGAGGGCCTGCCGGGACTCGCCAAGACGCGCGCCATCAAGAGCCTGTCGGGGGCGCTGGAATCGGAGTTCAGCCGAATCCAGTTCACGCCCGACCTGCTGCCGTCCGACGTGACGGGCGGCGAGATCTATCTCAGCCAGGGCGCCGGTGCCGGCACCTTCCAGTTCAGGCAGGGGCCGATCTTCGGCAACCTGGTGCTGGCCGACGAGATCAACCGAGCGCCGGCCAAGGTGCAGTCGGCGCTGCTCGAGGCCATGGAGGAGCGCCAGGTCACGGTCTCGGGCAAGCGCTACAAGCTGCCCGGGCTCTTCATGGTGCTGGCGACCCAGAACCCGATCGAGCAGGAGGGCACCTATCCGCTGCCGGAGGCGCAGATGGACCGTTTCCTGATGCATGTGCGTATCGACTATCCCAGCGATGCCGACGAGGTGAAGGTGCTGCAACTCGTGCGCGGCGAGGAAGCGCAAGGGGCCAAGGCCGCGACGCCGCCGCGGGTGCCGCAGCAGGTGATCTTCGACGCCCGCGCCGAGATCGACGGCGTGAAGAGCGTCGATGCCGTCGAGGCCTATATCGTGTCCCTCGTCGCCGCGACGCGCCGGCCGGCCGAGTTCGGCGACAAGCTCAAGGACTGGGTCACCATCGGCGCCAGCCCACGCGGCTCGCTGGCGCTCGATCGATCGAGCCGCGTCCATGCCTGGCTGCGCGGTCGCGACCATGTCCTGCCTGAGGATGTGAAGGCGGTCGCCCACGACTGCCTGCGCCATCGCGTGACCTTGTCGTACGAGGCGACGGCCGACGGCGTCGGCAAGGACCAGGTGATCGACGAGATCCTTCGGCAGGTGGCCGTGGCGGCATGATCATATTTTTCCAGACCGCGCGCTGGGTCGGAAGATCATGAGCCGCGTCCACGTCACCCTCGACGAGCTGTTGCGCCTGCGCCACCGCGCCAAGGGCTTCAGCTTCCTGCCGCGCCAGCCCGTCCATTCGCTCCTCACCGGCCGCCATGCCTCGCGCCTGCGCGGTCGTGGTCTCGATTTCGAGGAACTGCGTCACTACTTCGAGGGCGACGACACGCGCACCATCGACTGGGCGGCGACGGCGCGGCGCGGCAGCCCGCACGTACGCGTCTACACCGAGG
>JAEZHS010000208.1 GCA_023436825.1 Pseudomonadota bacterium
CGCCTGGCCTGGTCTGGAATCCGAAGCATGCGTTTGTGCTCAGGCTTGTCGTTCTCCTCGTCGGCCCAGGCATCCGCTATCGGCGCCGGCAAGCGAGGAGAGACACCGGATCATGCCAGCATCTGCGTCGGCACGCCGAGCACCGACGCGCGGCTCCCATTCCTACCAGTAGCGCACGGGGCCGGTATCGATGTGGACGAAGCCCGAGCGCGGGTAGAAGCCGACGCCGCCCATGCCCAGCGAACGCGCAACCTGCCGGATCTGGAAGACCGGCACGCCAGGCATGCTGATGTCCATCGCATTGCCGTTCATGTGCTGGCTGTCGCTGGCCACGCCGCGGCTGACGCTCGCCAGCCAGGCGTTGCTGGTGGGTGAACGATAGGCCGAGAGGACCTCGACGGTGCCGGTAAAGCCGACATGCTGCTGGGTGTGCCACAGCACATCGAACAGCTGCGGATCCATTTCCGTCTCGCTGGCGTCACGCGAATCGCGCAGGAAGTGGTTGAGCTTGTCCAGCGCATCGCGATGGTAGGCGCCGCCGGACCAGTAGGTGACGGTAAGAGCCTCGTCGGTGTTGACGTTCACCAGGCTGAGGGTGCGGGGGCTGGTGGTGTCGAGCACCGGCGGCGGCGGAGGCGGGGCCATCGTGAAGCCGCCGTAGCGGGCGGCACGCACTTGCGGCTGTGCCGGCGACGGCTTGGCCGCGGTCTTCTTGGTCGATGGCGACAGCGAAGCCTTTGAAGCGGCCGGTTTGGCGGCAGCCTTCTTGGCGGAGATGGCAGCGGCTTTCGGCGCGCTGTGCTTGGTCTTGGCGAGCCCCGTCCCGGCAAAAGCCAGGCACAGGCAGGCGGCCACGCTTAGCATGAGGGGGTACATGCTTGGCCTCAATGTTGTTGTATTTTTGCCACAGTACCAGAGACCGCTTGCGCATCAAGCAAAAAATCGTTTCCGGGCGGGATTTTGGCAAAACAACTTGATGTTCTACGCGATGCGTTGGCTCTCGAGCCGTCGGTGCAAGCCTGGGCGCTTTGGGGCAGCGCGTCACAGCACCTTCTTGAGCGTGATCGGGCGGTCGCATCCGCGCCTGGCGTTCACCCCTGCCGCGCCACCCGTGAGTTGACGGGCAATCCGCGCAGGGCGTCCGCGGCCGCCGGGTCTTCCAGGCCGGCCGCGATGCGCAGGAACGTCGTGCCGCGCCGCTGGTGCTCGGGATTCCGGAACATGAATCCCGCCAGCGACCGTTCGACCTGGCCCGGGGCAATGCGCGTCGATTCCGCCACCGCGGCGCGCGCCTTGTCGAGCTCGCCCAACCCGACATGGTTCACCGCGAGATGGGCATGCAGCGGCGCGAAGCCCGGCGCCTCGCGGATGCCGAGCCTCGCGTAGTCGACGCCGTCGGCGTAGCGGCCGGCACATTCGCTCGCCATCGCCAGGTTCAGGAACACGGTGGCCCTGTGCGGGTCGCGCGGGCTGAGCCGCAACGCCTCCAGGAGATGCTCGATGGCGCTTTCCGGCTCTCCCCACAGGATCTCGATGAAGGAGAGGGCGGTCACCGCGGCCATCGAATGAGGATTGAGCTCGTGAGCGTGGCGCACCGAGGCCAGGGCCTCGTCGATACGGTCGCGGTCGCCCGCAAAGGCCAGCAGCAGTCCCTTCATGCTGTGGGCGAAGGCGAGCGATCGATCGATGCCGATCGCCCGTTCGGCGGCACTCATGCCCTCGCGCCACGCCGCGGCACGGTCGGCGGCCGTCGCGAAGGCAAGGTGCTGCCACTGGGCGAAGGCGAGCGCGCTGAGCGCCGTCGTGCTTCTGGGATCGATGGCCAGCGCGGCGGCGGCATCGGCAATGGCGGCATCGCGCAGGCCGGCATCCGACTTCAGCCAGGCCTCGAAGGCCTTGGCGTTGGCGCGCACGGCGATCTCGTAGGCGTTGAGGTCCTCCGGGCGGCGGCGATGGATCTTCTCCGTCTCGGCATCGAGGATCTGCGGGGCGATCGCCCGCACGATGCTGCGCGTCAGCTCTTCCTGGACCGCGAAGATGTCCTCGAGCACCCGGTCGTAGCGCTCCGCCCAGATGTGGTTGCCGCTCAACGCATCGATCAGCTGGCCGGTGACCCGCACCCGGTTGACCGCCTTGCGGATGCTGCCCTCCAGGACATAGCGCACGCCGAGCTCGCCCGCGACCACCCGCACGTCCACGGCGCGGCCCTTGTAGGTAAAGGTGCTGTTGCGCGCGATCACGAACAGCTCGTGGAACCGCGCCAGCTCGGTGATGATGTCCTCGGTGATGCCGTCGGTGAAATACTCCTGCTCGGGATCGCCCGACATGTTGTTGAAGGGCAGGACGGCGATCGACGGCTTGTCCGGCAGCGGCGGCGGCACGGCGAGCCCCGCCGCCGCGTTCGGATGGGCGGAGGCACGCCCGGCCTTTCCCGGCCAGTCCTCCGCCGCCCACGTCACGCGCCAGGCGTGAACCGGCTTGGCGATGTTCTTGAGCTCGAGGCTGCCGAGATCCTCGAAGCCGGCCGGCAGCCGGCCCGCCACGGCGTCGTGCACGTTGCCCGATATCAGGATGCCGCCGGCGGGCGCGGCGCCTTCCAGGCGCACGGCGATGTTCACCCCGTCGCCATAGAGCTCGTTGTCGTCGACCATCAGGTCACCGAGGTCGATGCCGATGCGCAGCACGATGGCGGTATCCGCCGGTTGATGGCGATTGGCCTCGGCCATCGCCTGCTGGATCTCGATGGCGGCGCTCAACGCTTCGACCGCGCTCGCGAACTCGATCATGGCGCCGTCGCCCGTGAGCTTGATCAGCCGCCCGCCGTGACGCCGGACAGCGGGCTCGATGCGCTCGATGCGATGCGTCTTGAGGCGGAGGTGCGTGCCGCTTTCATCGCCGCCCATCAGGCGCGCATAGCCCACGACGTCGATGCTCACGATCGCCGCCAGACGCCGCAGGATTTGCTTGCCGGTCTCCATGGCCCCTCGATCGACGCGTCTTGCGCAACTACGACATGCCGACGGTCCCCGAGCCTCGATCAGCAGCGCGCCAGGGCACCATCCGTCGAAACAGCATGATGACCATTCTACAGGCCTCAGGGGAACAGCGGGGCTATTGCATATGTCAATTTTCCCGTCATCCCGAGCGGAGCCGCCCGAAGGGCGGCGCAGTCGAGGGACCTGTTCGTCGACGCGTCAACAAGAACAGGTTCCTCCACTGCGCCTCGCTGCGCGAGGCTCCGGTCGGGATGACGGGACCTTGGAGCCATATGCGATTGCCGCCGGGACAGCGCCCGTGCCGGCATTTCCAGCACTTCGGTGCTTTATGAGATACTTAAGTTATTGACAGGCAGGCCGCCATGTTCTATTTCTGTTCCTTCCACTGAAGGGCCCGCAATGTCCTCCCACGCCTATTACGTACACGCATCAGAGCAGACCTGGCGCGATCCCGATGTCAGCATCCTCGACGACCGCCGTGCGCCCGTGCCTGCCGTCCCGTTGGCGTTGCTGCCGCAACCATGGCGCGACTGGATCGCCGACACCGAGAAATCGACCGGCGCGCCGGCGGACTACGTCCTGCAGTCCGTGCTGGCAGGCGTCGCCGCCGTCTGCGGAGCCGGCGTTCGGGTGCGCGTGACCCCGGCTTGGGACGAGCCGCTGGCGCTGTGGCAGGCGGTGGTGGGCGAGCCCTCGGCCGGCAAGTCGGCGGCACTGGCGCCCATGCGGCGGCTGCTGGAGGTCATCGAGCAGGAGCGGCGGCTGGGCGACGAGGAGCGCCGCGTGGCCCACGCCGAGCGCTGCAAGCAGAGCGGGCAGGACACGCCCTTCATGCCGTCGCAGATCGTGACGACCGGCGCCGATCCCGCGGCGCTTCTGCCGACGCTGGTCGACGTCGTCACCGGCAATCCCTGTGGCGTGCTGCTGTGGCGCGACGGCGCGCCAGCCTGGATCGGCGTTGAGGACGAGGAGGCCGGCCATCGCGCGCACTGGCTCTCCCGCTGGACGGCCGGCGCCGTCACCGTGACACCGCCGCGCCAGCCGGCGCGGTCGGTCCGGCGCTTCCCCGTCAGCATCCTGGAAACCATCCGGCCGGAGCGACTCAAGGAAGCTCTGCAGTCCGGCGACGACTGCCTGGCGGTGCGCTTCCTCTTCGTCTGGCCGGGGCCGCAGCCTTACCGCGCGCTCGCCATGCTCGAGGCCTCGCGCGACGAGGAGATCCTGCAGCGCCTGCGCGCCCTGTCGCGGCTGGCGAAGAGTGCCGACGATCCCTGCGTGATCGACGTCGACGCGCGCGGCCGCGCGGCGCTCGATGCCGTCCTCAGCCGCCTGCATGAGGAGCGCGGCAAGGCCGAAGGCCTGGAGGCGGCGTGGCTGGGCAAGAGCCGCTCCGTGATCGTGCGCCTGGCCGGTATCCTGGAGGTGCTGGCGACCATCGACGGCAAGGCCAGGCGCCCCGGCGCGATCGGCGCCGAGCAGGTCGAAGCTGCCGCTGCGCTATGGCGGGACTACTTCTGGCCGCATGCCCGCTCGGTGTTCGACAGCGCCGAGCTCTCCGACTATGACAAGCGCGTCCGCCGCGTCGCGCGCTGGCTGCTCGACAAGCGGCCAAGCTCCGTAACCCGCGAGGAGGTCCGGCGGCGGGCGCTGCGTCAGGCCACGACGGCCGATCAGACCGAACACGTGCTGCAGCGGCTGGACTATCTCGGCTACGTCCGGCCCGACCTGACCCATCGCGACAAGACCGGCCGGCCGGCCAACCGCTGGCAGGTCAATCCGGCGCTTTACGCGAAGTGAAAACCAGTAGCGGAAACAGCGGGAACAGCGGAAATTCATTTTTTCCGGCCCGCCGGCAAGGTCGCGGTCTGCCGCGACCTTGCGCGCAAGCGCGGCTAGGATGACGAAGGCGCGGTCATCGTGCCGAACATGAAAGTCATCGAAGCCGGGGTGCCGCGCGGCGGGCCAGCAGCGCCAGGATCGCCGCGCCGAGCGCCGATTTGAGGACTGCGCCGACCAGGAACGGCGCGACGCCGAGGCTGATCGCCTTGTCTACGCCGATCATCGCGGCGAGCCACATCCCACCGAGGACGAGACACGCGGCGTTGCCGATCAGCATGGCACCGAACGAAAGAAGCGGTCGCTGGCCGTTCCAGCCGCGTTCGACCAGCCAGCCGCAGAGCGCCGCGGCGATCGGAAAGGCGAAGAGATATCCGGCCGTCGGTCCGACGAAGCGATGCAGTCCGGCAGCGCCTCCTGCCAGCACCGGCATTCCAAAAGCACCCTGCAGCAGCCAGGCGACGACGGTCACGGTCCCGAGCCGCCAGCCGTAAAGGGCGCCGATCAGGGTCACGGCGAATGTCTGCATGGTGATCGGCACGGGCACCATGGGCACCTGGATATGGGAGGACAGCGCGAGCAGGCCCGTTCCCAACACCACGGCCGCGACTTGCCAGACAAGAGGCTGGGCGCTGAGGCCGGAGGGACCAAACACGGGCTTCAAGGATTGCAATTCGGCGTCGCGCACGGAAACGGTCTCCAGAAAGTTGTTGTGGGTGATGTCCGGCAATCTACGGCGTGCAGCATCAGAGGCAAGAACTTGATCGCTTGTTCCGGCTGCATCGGCTCATGTTCCTCTCCCCCTTGGGGGAGAGGCTAGGTGAGGAAGTGGGCGATTTCGACTTCGAGGCGATGGGTGCGGTTCGATCCGCTGCCAGGCTGCGCGCCTTGCAGGACTGCGTCCTGGCGAACGCGGTGCTGGCACTGACTGCACCACAGCATGTGGTGGCTCCCTACGGTGCGAAAGAATACCACCCGTTGTGTCGTCTATCGCATTTGACCAATTCCCCGTCATCCCGAGCGGAGCCGCCCGAAGGGCGGCGCAGTCGAGGGACCTGTTTTTGTCGATGCATCACAAAAACAGGTCCCTCCACTCCGCCTCGCTACGCTCGGCTCCGGTCGGGATGACGGAGCTTGGCGATAGCTCTACCCGTTGCGGTGAGGCTTGGCTGCTTGCCATCGATATTTACTTGGGTTATTATTCGATGTGACTGAAGTGTCAGCGCCTACGTTCGGCATCCATCCGCCGCAGCTCACGCCGCATGATCTTGCCGGTCGTCGTGAGCGGCAGCTCGGCCACGAACTCGACCTCGCGCGGATATTCGTGGGCGGCGAGGCGGGTCTTCACGAAGGTGGCGAGGTCGGCCTTGAGCGCGTCGGTGCCGACGATCTCGGGCCGGAGCTGCACGAAGGCCTTCACGATCTCGGTGCGCACCTTGTCGGGCACGCCGACCACGCCGACCATGGCGACGGCGGGATGGCGCATCAGGCATTCCTCGATCTCGCCCGGGCCGATGCGGTAGCCGCCCGAGGTGATGACGTCGTCGTCGCGGCTCTTGAAGAAGACGTAGCCGTCCTCGTCGATGCGGCCGAGATCGCCGGTCAGCAACCAGTCGCCGGCAAACTTCTTCGCCGTCGCCTCGGGATTGCGCCAGTACTCCAGCATGACGATGGGATCGTGGCGGAAGCCGGCGATCTGGCCTTCCTCGCCAGGTTCGAGCAGGTTGCCGTCGTTGTCGACGATAGCGACCTTGCGGCCGGGGCAGGCGCGGCCGCACGAGCCCGGCCGCACTGGAAACCACTCCGGCGAGTTCAGCAGCATCAGGTTCATCTCGGTCTGGCCGTAACCCTCCGAGATGGTGGTGCCGAAGGTGTCGCGGCCCCAGTCGAGCAGTTCCTCGCCCATCGCCTCGCCGCCGGTGCTGATGGCGCGCAGGTCGTACTTCCAGCGGTCGCGCGGCTTGTGGACCTGGCGCATCATCTTGAGTGCCGTCGGCGGGATGAAGGCGACGCCGACGCGATGGCGGTCGAGCAGGGCGAAGGCACGCTCGGGATCGAACTTGGCGAAGCGATGCGCCACCACCGGCGTGCCGTAGAACCAGGCGGGGAACAGCGCGTCGAACAGGCCGGCGATCCATGCCCATTCGGCCGGCGTCCACATCACCTCGTTGCCCTGCGGCCACTGGCTGAGCCACTGCTCGACCGGCGGGATCGAGCCCAGCAGCACGCGATGGGCATGCAAGGCACCCTTGGGCTGGCCGGTCGTGCCCGAGGTGTAGATCAGCAGGGCCGGGTCCTCGGCCATCGTGTCGACCGTGGCGAAGCTGTCGGACGCCGCGCCCAGCAGGCGGTCCCAGTCGAGGAAAGCGCTGCCGTTGGCGCCGCCGCCGATTGCTATAACGGTCTTGAGATGCGGCAGGCGATCGCGCACCGCCAGCACCTTGGGCAGCTGGCTCATGTCGGTGATCACGGTCGAGGCCTCGGCGTTGGCCAGGCGATATTCCAGCGCTTCCTCGCCGAACAGCGTGAACAGCGGCAGCACCACGGCGCCCATGCGATAGGCGGCGATATGGCAGATCGTGAGCTCGGCGCTCTGGCTCAGGAACACGCCGATGCGGTCGCCCTTGCCGATGCCCCTGGCGGAAAGCGCGTTGGCGAGCCGCGAGCTCGCGGCCAGCAGCTGGCCGAAGGTCCAGTTGCGCACGCTACCGTCGGCCGCCTCGACGATCAAAGCCAGCGCCTCGCTTGGATGACGCTCGCAGACGGCGCGGCCGATGTTGAAGCGTTCGGGCCTGGGCCAGCGGAACTGGCGCATTGCCTCGTCGTAGGGAAGGCCGCGCGGGATCATGTCAATGATTTACGCGGTTGATGACCCGTCCCGCCAGCAATTCCTGCGGCGACGGCTCCCAGATCTCGTCGGGCGGCGTGGCGAAGACACGGTCGACGAATCGCGGAGCGAGCTTTGCGGTGTGGAGCAGGAACCGTCGCAGGTCGCGGTTGGTCTCGAACAGGTCGTTGTCGCTGAGGCCGGGAAAGCTGCCGCGATGGAAGCCGAGCCGGCCGCCCGGCGAAATGCTGCGCTCGACGCCGCCCAGGAAGGCGAACGCGCAGGCCGAGGCGCATTCGTCGTCGACGCGGGTCGCGAGCTTGCGTTCCTGGAACATGTCGTAGAGATCGAAGCCGACGGAAAGGCGCCCGCCCGGACCGGCCAGCACGACGGTGCGGATGCCGGGATTCTGGTCGAGCGCGCGGCGCACCAGTTCCTCGCCGCCCAGGCCGTACGAGCCCTCGACGTAGAGCGTGCTGCCGTCGGCGCCGACCCGCACGGAGAGCTGGTTCAGGGCCGTGTCGCCCGTATAGATGTTCCACATCTCCCCGAGCGCGGGCACCGCGCGATCGACCAGGAGGGCGCCGACGGCGACGATCGCCGCGGCCGCGGCGCCGGATGTCGCGGCGAATGCCCAGCGTCCGCCGACACGACGTGCCGCGACGGCCACCAGGCCGATCTGGTGGATCGCGAAGGCCGACGCCACGGCGCACAGCACGGCGGGAATGACGATGTGCGAGAGCCTGACATCGTCGCCGATGAACACGGCGGCCGAGATGCTGCCGAACCCGAGCAGGAGCGCCACGGCCGCCCAGGTGCCGCGGAAGTACAGGGTCTGCGGCAGCGAGGCGGCGCCATCCCGCCACAGCGGCACGCCCAGATTGTCGAGATAGTCGCCGGCGCGCTGCAGCGGTCCGTTGCGGATGCGCTTGCGCCCACCCGCGAATCCCGGCCAGCGGAGTTCGCCGAGATGCATCGCCCGGGCCGCGGCTGCGGCGTGGGCGAGCAGGGCGCGGCGTTGCCGGTTGTCGCCGACCAGATGCTCGACGGCGATGTGGTCGGCCATCTGCCTGAGGTCGATCACGGCAGCGGGTTGGCCGGCCGCGCCGTCGATCACGAACACGGCGCGATCGTCCGACTCGGTGGGGATAATCGTGGGCGAAAGTGCGGCGATGGCGATGGCATCGGCACTCGTGGCTCGGCGAGGATGGGGATAGGGGCGGGGTGTTCCCATGGGCTGGCGCGCGGTACACTGCGGTACTTTTTGCGGAGCGTCTAGGAATGTCCCCCGACGATCATGCCTTTGCACCCGACGTAGCTCGTGCAGGGGCCAGGAAGATTGAATCCGGCGTCACCGTCGTGCCGTCGGTGTGCCCGCACGACTGCACCAGCACCTGCGCGCTGGATGTCGAGCGGCTGGACGCCAGGCGCATCGGCCGGGTGCGCGGCTCGATGCGCAACGACTACACCGCCGGGGTGATCTGCGAGAAGGTCGCGCGCTACGCCGAGCGCATCCATCATCCCGACCGGCTGATGAAGCCGCTGCGCCGGGTCGGGCCGAAGGGCTCCAAGCAGTTCGCCGAGATCTCGTGGCAGGACGCGCTCGACATCGTCGCCGAGCAGTTCATTGCCAAGGCGCGCCAGCACGGCACCGAGGCCGTGTGGCCCTACTACTATGCCGGCACGATGGGGCTGGTGCAGCGCGACGGCATCAACCGGTTGCGCCACGCCATGAGGTACTCGCGCTACTTCTCGACCATCTGCGTGACGCTCTCCGATACCGGCTGGATCGCCGGCGTCGGCGCCAAGCGCGGCGCCGACGTGCGCGAGGTCGACGAGCATTCCGATCTGGTCGTGATCTGGGGCGGCAATCCGGTGAACACCCAGGTCAATGTCATGACCCACGCCATGAAGGCGAAGAAGCGCGGGGCGAAGCTGGTCGTGGTCGATCCCTATCGCACCGGCACGGCCGACCAGGCCGACATCCATCTCGCCGTGCGCCCCGGCACCGACGGCGCGCTCGCGGTCGCGGTCATGCATGTCCTGTTCAAGGAAGGCTATGCCGACTGGGATTACCTGCGCCGCTACACCGACGCGCCGGACGAGCTCGCCGCGCACGTGGCGACGCGCACGCCGGAATGGGCGGCGAAGATCACCGGTCTGTCGGTCGAGGAGATCGTCTCCTTCGCGCGCCTGTACGGGCAGACCAAGGCGTCGTTCATCCGCTGCCACCACGGGTTCAGCCGCAGCCGCAACGGTGCGGCCAACATGCATGCCGTGACCTGCCTGCCGGCGGTGACCGGTGCGTGGAAGGTCAAGGGCGGCGGGGCGCTCTACGGCCATACCGGCATGTACCCGATCAAGAAGACGCTGATCGAAGGGCTCGACGTGGTCGACACCTCGATCCGCGATCTCGACCAGTCGCGCCTGGGGCCGATCCTGACCGGCGACCGCGAGGCCCTGAAGAACGGACCGCCGGTGACGGCGATGCTGATCCAGAACACCAACCCGGCGATGGTCTGTCCCGAGCTCGAACTGGTGCACAAGGGCTTCGCCCGCGACGACCTGTTCACCTGCGTGCACGAGTAGTTCATGACCGAAACGGCGGCCTTCGCCGACATCGTGCTGCCGGCCACGATGTTCCTCGAGCACGACGATTTCTATACGGCGAGCGGCCACACCTTCTTCCAGGTGACCAAGGCCGTGATCGAGCCGCCCGGCGAATGCCGCGAGAACCACTATGTGATCTCCGAGCTGGCCAGGCGACTGGGGGCGAAGCATCGCGGCTTCGACATGACGCCGTGGGAGATCATGGACGAATCGCTGCGCGAGTCCGGCATGTGGGACGCCGAGACCAACTGGCGCAAGGGCGGCCAGGACTTCCATCTCGGCTTCGAGACCTCGCACTTCCTCGACGGCTTCGCCTGGCCCGACAAGAAGTTCCGCTTCAAGCCCGACTGGGCGGCCTGGGGCCCGCGCGGCAAGGAGATGCCGGCGCTGCCGGATCATTTCGACGTCATCGACAACCCGACGCCGGACAAGCCCTTCCGCATGGTCGCCGCACCCGCGCGCACCTTCCTCAACTCGACCTTCACCGAGACTCCGAGCAGCCTGAAGCGCGAGGTCCGGCCGACGGTGATGATGAATCCCGAGGAGTGCGCGGCGCTCGGCTTCGCCGAGGGCGACCGGCTCGAGATCGGCAACGATCGCGGCAAGACCATCGTGCACTGCAAGCCCCGCGCCGGGCAGCAGAAGGGTGTCGTCGTGGTCGAGGGCATCTGGCCCAACCGCAACTTCGAGACCGGCATCGGCATCAATGCGCTGACCTCGGCCGATCCCGGCTGGCCCAACGGCGGCGCGGTGTTCCACGACACCGCCGTCTGGATTCGGAAGCCTTTGTGATGGCTTCCGTCATCCCGAGCGGAGGCGCCCGAAGGG
>JAEZHS010000264.1 GCA_023436825.1 Pseudomonadota bacterium
GCATCCAACCGTCGCCGTAGGCGACGGCGCGGCGCGCACCGTGCGGCAGGCCGCCGCCGACAATGATCGGCGGATGCGGCTTCTGCACCGGCTTGGGCCACTGCATCATCTCGTCGAACTTCACCATGTCGCCGGAATATTTCGGCTTGGATCGCGCCCAGATCTCCTTCATCGCCTCGATGCGCTCGCGCATCAGCTTGAAGCGGGTGGCGAAGGCCGTGCCGTGGTCTTCCATCTCCTCGGCGTTCCAGCCGCCGCCGACGCCGAACAGCACGCGGCCGTTGCTGAGTCGGTCGGCGGTGGCGACCTCCTTGGCGGTATGGATGGGATCGCGCTGCACGACCAGGCAGACGCCGGTTCCGAGCTTGACGGTCTTGGTGACGACGGCCGCGGCGGCGATGGCGAGGAAGGGATCGTAGGTATCGTAGTACCATTTCGGCAACTCGGGGCCGCCGGGCCACGGCGACTTGCGGCTGGTCGGGATGTGGCTGTGCTCGGGGAACCAGACGGATTCGTAGCCGCGATTCTCAGCCTCGACGGCGAGCTCGTGCGGCGGGATTGCATAGTCCGTGGCAAACATCGTGACGCCGATCCGCATGGCTTTTCCTCTCGCTGTGGTTTGGCGGAGCGTAGCCGATTTCCGGCGACGCTCGCACGTGTCATCATGCAGACGTCGGTATGCGTTGAGTTGCCTTGTCCTCGTCCATGACACCAAACGGGAGGTCTCGATGCTGGATGGCGTGACGTTGCTGTGGTTCCTGCCGTCCGCAGCGTCGCTGCTGTTCGTGGCGATCGACCTCAAGACGACACCTGAATCCCAGGTGATGAAATGGGGCTTCGCGCTGGTGACGGCCTATACCGGCGTGATCGGCGCCTTCCTCTAAGTGCTGGGCTGCCGTGAGCCCTTGCCCGGCGTGCACGAGCGCTACACCGCGGCGCAATGGCGGCAGGCGCTGGGCTCGACCATGCATTGCGTCGCCGGCGACGGCATCGGCATCCTGGCAGGCGCAGCGCTGGCGGCGACCCTTGGCATCTCCGGCCTTGCCGAAGGGGTCCTGGAGTATGTCCTGGGCTTCGCCTTCGGCTGGCCGATCTTCCAGGCCCTGTTCATGCGTGACATGGCCGGAGGCTCCGACGTCGCCGCCTTGAAGAGCACGTTCCTGTCCGAGCTCCTGTCGATGAACCTCCTGATGGCGGGAATGATGCCGACCGTGATGATCCTCCGGCGGCGCCTCCCCGGCGCCGACAATCCCACGACGCCGACCTTCTGGTTCGTGATGTCGATGGGACTGCTGGTCGGCTTCATCCTCGCCTACCCGATGAACTGGTGGCTGGTGGCGAACAAGTTGAAGCACGGCATGATGACGGTGCGACCCGCCCATGCCCACGCTGCCGCATCGCACGATCAAATGGCCCACATGGACATGGCGATGGATGCGGCACCGCCGCTCCGACCCTCACTGCCGGTGATGACGCTGCTGTCGTTCCTTGCTCTCGCTGCGGGCTTCGCGATCGGCCGGTTGCCCTGACCGAACCGCTTCGACGAGCTTCTTCGGCGCCAACAGGCAGTAGCTCGCCGTCAGGAGCTTGGTGATGTCGCGCCAGTCGACGCCGGCATCGAGGATGCGACCGGCGATGTCGGGACGCCAGAGCGGCCGGAAGTAAGGCGCTCGTGAAAAAGTTTCGGGATCGACCCGCGGTCCCAGCGACTGGAACGTCAGCACGCAGACGGGGCCGTCAGTGCCCGCGGTGCGGGCATACACCGGCGGCCACCCGTCGGCTACCATCAGCACGTGCGCGAACGTCTCCTTGCGGATGCACCAGCGTGTGCCGACCCAGGCCTGCTCCTCGCGCGTCTCCGGAAGGGCAAGGCACGCTTTGCGCAGCCTGTTGAGGATAGTCTTGGGAACTTCCGGGCGACGGCTGCTCATCGAGCGAGGTCGTCGCGCTCCTGCATCAGGCGTCGGAGCCTCTCCTCCTGCTCGGCGATGCGCTGGGACAGCAGCTCCTCGTTGGCCGCACCCGCCGACGACGCGGCCTGGTCGACGAGCTCGCGCAGGTTGGCGCGCACGATCGCGATGCGATTGTCGAGTTCGGTGACGGGCGCCGGAGGAGGCGTAGGAGCCGGCGTTTGCGTCGGCGCTGCCGTGGCAGGCCTTGGAGCCGCCGCCGGCTTCCTGGTGGCTACCCGCTTCTTGACGGCACGAACGACCTTATTCTTTGCCGCGACCCGGCGCTTGGGCGCCTTTGCAGCCTTCTTGGCCGCAACACGAGGCTTGCGCGCCTTCGCCGACTTCTTAGGCGCGGCCTTCCTGGAGCCGGACTTCTTCTTCCTAGCAGCCATGGGCTTCTCCCAGCGGTTGCGAAACTCTATCGCGCCTGGCGGTCGCGACAAAGCACAAGCCGCCGGCCGGCTGTTGGCAACTCGACGCCACTCGTCCATCAAGGGCCGATGGACTTCGAACTCAAGGACCGCACCTGTCTTGTCACAGGCGCAAGCGCCGGTATCGGCGCCGGCATCACCCATCTCCTCGCCGAGCAGGGCGCGCGGGTCGCCGCTACGGCGCGGCGCGTCGACCGGATCGAGCGGCATCCCAACGTCACGCCGATCGCCGCCGACATCACCTCGACCGACGATCTGCCCCGCCTCGCCCGGGGCGCCACCCTGGCCCTCGGCCAGGTCGATATCCTGGTCAACTGCGCCGGCGGCTCGCGGCCGACGACGGTCGATGCCAGCGAAGAATTCTGGGAGGAGGCGTTGGCCCTGAACTTCACCTCGGCGCGGCGGCTCACCACCGCCCTGCTGCCCGGCATGCGCCAGCGGCACTGGGGCCGCATCATCAACATCAGCGGCACCATGGAGCCGCGCGGCCTGAACGCCGCGGTCGCCGCCAAGGCGGCGCTGCACCTGTGGGCCAAGGGGCTGGCCTGCGACGTGGCAGCCGAAGGCGTGACGGTGAACACCATTCAGCCCGGCCGCATCAACAGCGAGCAGATCCTCGAGAAACTTCATCCCACCGAGGAGTCCCGCCGCGCCTTCATTGCCAGGAACATACCGATGGGCCATTTCGGTGAGCCCGAGGACGTCGCCCATCTCGTGGCGTTCCTCGCCTCACCTCGCGCCCGCTACATCACCGGTACAGTGATCCCGGTGGACGGCGGCATGCGCAGCTTCGCGCATTGAGCCACATCGCACCGTGATCAACGCGAATGTCGTCGACGCTTGTTCGGATTCGGCGATCGCGCGGCGTGATGGGCGCGCAGTCGCCGGAAGACCTCTTGGGCCGGGAGGTCAGGTCTCGGCTCAGATAGCGCCTCGTCAACTTGCCGGCGCAGTCTTTCACTGGCGGTCTTACGGCCGGCACGAACCATGGTTGGCAGCTCCGCGATCCATGTGACAGTGTCATCGTAGCATGCATTCGTCCCCTTCAACGCCATCCCAGATGCGCCTCGGCGTCTTCGTACAGACGCCGGGCCACCACGTCGGCGGCTGGCGGCATCCGGACGCCGTCGTAGACGGCTGGCCGAACCTCGGCCTGATGAAGCACATCGCGGCGACCGCCGAGCGCGGCAAGTTCGACATGTTCTTCCTGGGGGACGGCTTCGCTACCGGGTACGGCGAGCATCCCTCGACCATCGGCAAGTTCGAGCCGCTGACGCTGCTCTCGGCGCTGGCGATGACGACCAGCAGGCTGGGGCTCGCCGCCACGGGCTCGACCACCTATGCAGAGCCCTATCAGATCGCCCGCTCCTTCGCCTCGCTCGACCACCTGTCGGGCGGCCGCGCGGCCTGGAACGTCGTCACCACGGCCTATGCCAAGTCGGCCGCCGTATTCGGCCGCCAGCATCCGCCGCATGTCGAACGCTATGCCATGGCCGAGGAGTTCGTCGAGGCCTGCTGCATCCTGTGGGACAGCTGGGCTGACGACGCGTTCATTGCGGACAAGAAGGCCGGCGTCTTCGTACGGCCGGGCAGCCTGCACGTACCGTCGTTCCACGGAAAGTACTTTACCGTCGAAGGCGGCCTGAACGTGCCGCGCTCGCCTCAGGGCTATCCCGTGCTGATCCAGGCCGGCTCCTCGGGCCCGGGCCAAGCGCTGGCATCGCGCATCGCCGACGTGGTGTTCACCGCGCAGAACGATCTCGCCGAAGCGCGAACGTTCTATCGCAGCGTGAAGGCGCAGGCTGCCGGGTTCGGACGCCAGGCCGACGAGGTCCTGGTCATGCCCGGCGTCTTTCCCGTGGTCGGCCGGACGGCCGGCGAGGCGCAGGAGATCTTCGCCGAGCTCAACCGCAACATCGATACGGCGCAGGCCTTCACCGTGCTGTCGGAGCGGCTAGGCTCCGACATGTCGGTCCATCCGCTCGACGAGCCCGTGCCCGAACTGCCCGAGACCGAGCACCTCAAGAGCCGCGCCGCCCTGCTGATCGAGATGGCGCGGCGCGAGAAGCTCACGCTGCGGCAGCTCTACTACCGGGTGGCCGCGGCGCGCGGCCATCTGCTGCTGATCGGCACTGGTGCCGACATCGCCGGCGTGATGGAGGCCTGGTTCCGCGCCGACGCCGCCGACGGCTTCAACGTCATGCCGCCATTCTTCCCCGGCCAGTTCGACGCCTTCGTCGCCGAGGTCGTGCCGCGCCTCCAGGAGCGCGGACTGTTCAGAGCCGACTACACCGGCACGACGCTGCGCGACCATCTCGGCCTGAAACGCCCGGTCAGGATCGCCGGGAACGGCCCATAGTCGTCCTCCCAGGCTGAATTTCCGCATCAAATCAAGGCACTCGACGTCGAGGTTGGAAATCGGCTGTCGATGGTCGGCATTGGCGGTTTCCAATCTCCCGGCGTGGCGATAGTTTTCGCTCAGATGACACTTCCGCTGCGCCAATCCGAAATAGTGAAACTCGCGCACTCGCTTGGTCGCGTGACGGTCGACGATCTCGCGCGGCGGTTCGAGGTCTCCGCCCAGACCATCCGCAAGGATCTCAACGATCTCTGCGAGCGTCGGGCGCTCAGCCGCGTGCATGGCGGTGCCATCGTGGCGTCGGGCGTCGAGAACCTCACCTATACGGCGCGTCGCTTTGTTGCCGCAGCCGAAAAGCGCGCCATCGGGGCGGCGGCAGCGGCGCTGATTCCCAACGGCTGCTCGCTGTTCATCAACATCGGCACGACGACCGAGGAAGTCGCCCGCGCGCTCGTCTCACACGAGGGACTGCTGGTCATCACCAACAATCTCAACGTGGCGATGCAGCTCTATCCTCATCCGCGCATCGAGGTCATCGTTGCCGGTGGCTCGGTCCGGCGCGCCGACGGCGCGGTGGTCGGCGAGGCTTCGAACAAGCTCATCCAGCAATTCAAGGTCGACTTCGCCGTCGTCGGCGCGTCGGCGATCGACGAGGACGGCGCATTGCTTGATTTCGACTACCGTGAGGTCCAGGCGGCACAAGCCATCATGGCCAACGCGCGTCACGTGATCCTGGTGGCCGACAGCACGAAGTTCCGCCGCACCGCCCCCGTGCGTATCGGCCACATCAGCCAAGTGCAGACCTTCGTCACCGATCGCGGGCTGCCGGCGAACATGCGCAAGGTTGCCCAGGAGAGCGGCCTCGCCGTGGTCGAGGCCATGGACAGGGCGGGCCACGCCGGCTCGTCCCGGGATTATCGCCAGACGGCTTCCTAAGGCCATCCACGACCTCAACTTGCTTTCGTTCTAGGTTGCGCATTAAATCGGATTCGAAAGAAAATCGCCAAATGTGAAAGTGGCATTTGGCGAGGGGAGAAGCGTCTTTGAGCCCGGTTTTCGAACTGGCGATCCTTGACGTTCGAACCCGCCCCCATCGCATGACCTGCGATGTCGGACGACGGCGATGACTGTTGTCCTGAAAGATGTCACCCGCGTCGTCGGCGCCGTTGCTCACATCAGCGAGGTCTCCCTCACGTTGGAGCCGGGCACCTTGAGCGTCGTGCTGGGACCGACGCTTTCGGGCAAGACCTCGCTGATGCGTCTGCTTGCCGGCCTCGATGTCCCGACCACGGGCCGCGTCGTCGTGAACGGCAAGGACGTGACGGGCATCGACGTTCGCAAACGCTCCGTGGCGATGGTCTACCAGCAATTCGTCAACTACCCGTCCCTCACGGTCTTCGAGAACATCGCCTCACCGTTGCGCGTCCAGGGCCGGCCCAATGAGGAGGTCGAACGGCGCGTCAAGGAAGTCTCCGCCCTGTTGCGGCTGCAGCCCTATCTCGAGCGCCAGCCGCTGGCGCTGTCGGGCGGCCAGCAGCAACGCACCGCCATCGCCCGTGCTCTGGTCAAAGGCGCCGACCTGGTGTTGCTCGACGAACCCCTGGCCAATCTCGACTACAAGCTGCGCGAGGAACTGCGCACCGAGCTGCCGCGCATCTTCGAGGTGTCCGGCGCCATATTCGTCTACGCCACGACCGAGCCTTCCGAAGCGCTGCTGCTGGGCGGTCGCACCATCTGCATGTCCGAAGGCCGCGCCTTGCAGGTCGGCGATACGCCGAGCGTCTACCGTCGGCCGGACAGCATCAGGGTGGCGGAGCTATTCTCCGACCCGCCGCTCAACACCGTGCAGATCGAGAAGAAGAACGGCTCGGTAGTCTATGGCGGCGGCGCCACGGCACCCGCCAGTGGGCTCTACGCAGGTCTGGGCGACGGCCCCTATCGGGTCGGCTTCCGCGCCCACCAGCTCGCCGTCGCCAATGGGCGAGCCGGTCATCATGTTTTTCCCACGACCGTCGCGCTGACGGAAATCACCGGCTCGGAAAGCTTCGTGCACCTCAAGCGCGACGGCGCCAACTGGGTCGCCGTCCTGCCCGGCGTCCATGAATTCCCGCCCGGCCAGGAGATCGAAGCCGCACTTGACCCCAATGACATCTATGTATTCGCCCTCGATGGCCGGCTGGTCGCCGCGCCCGGCATGGCCTGAGGTTGATACAATGGCGCGCATCGATCTAGTCGAGCTCGCTCATTCCTACAGCGGCTCCGCCGCTGATCCGGCGGCCTTCGCCCTGAAGCCGACCTCCATGACCTGGCGCCAGGGCGGCGCCTATGCTCTGCTCGGACCGTCGGGTTGTGGCAAAACGACACTTTTGAACATCATCTCCGGCATCGTCCGGCCGTCCCGCGGCAAGGTCTTGTTCGACGGCAAGGACGTGAGCGCGTCCACGACCCAGCAGCGCAACATCGCCCAGGTGTTCCAGTTCCCCGTGATCTACGATACCATGACGGTGGGCGAGAACCTTGCCTTTCCGCTCAAGAACCGCGGCCTGCCGCGCCCCGAGACCGAGGCGCGCGTGCAGGAAATCGCCCAGCTCCTCGACCTCACACCCCACCTCGGGCGCAAGGCCAACCGGCTGTCAGCGGACGCCAAGCAGAAGATCTCGCTCGGCCGCGGCTTGGTGCGCGCCGACGTCGCGGCAGTGCTGTTCGACGAACCGCTCACCGTGATCGATCCGGCCCTGAAGTGGGAACTGCGCTCTAAGCTAAAGGTGTTGCACCGGGCGCTCGATCTCACGATGATCTATGTGACGCACGACCAGACCGAGGCGTTGACCTTCGCCGATACGGTCGTAGTCATGCACGAGGGCAGTGTGGTGCAGACCGGCACGCCGGAAGAGCTGTTCGCGCGTCCCGCCCACACCTTCGTCGGCTACTTCATCGGCTCGCCTGGCATGAACGTGCTGCCGGCCGAGGTGCAGGGCCGCCGCGTGCGCGTCGCGGGTCATGCGTTTGAGCTCGCGCGAAGCTACGGCGAGCTTCCGGCGGGCGCGCGCATCGAGATCGGCATTCGTCCGGAATTCGTGCGCCTCGCCCGATCCGCGCCGGACCTGCTGACAGCCGAGGTCGAGCGTGTCGACGACCTCGGTCGCACCCGTTTCGCCCGGGTCCGCGTCGGAGATCTCAAGATGGCGGCACAAGTGCCCAACGGACAGGCCGTAGGCCCCGGCGTGGTGGGCCTGGTGTTCGATCCGACGCAGATCCACGTCTACGCCGATTCGCATCGCATCGAGGGGACGGCGTGATGGAAAAGATCACGAACCAGAAAGCCTGGCTGCTGGTGCTGCCTGTGTTCGTGCTGGTGGCTTTCTCCGCGATCATCCCGCTGATGACGGTGGTCAACTACTCGGTGCAGGACACGTTCGGCAACAACGCCTTCTTCTGGAACGGCGTCGGCTGGTACCACGAGCTGCTCGATCCCTCGACGGAACTCGGTGGTCGCTTCTTCGCCTCGCTGTGGCGCAATCTCGCCTTCTCGGCCGTCGTGCTGGCAATCGAAATACCGCTCGGCATCGTGATTGCGCTGGCGATGCCCCGCGAAGGCTGGGGCGTCGCCTTCACGCTTGTCGTTCTGGCGCTGCCCCTGCTCATCCCGTGGAACGTCGTCGGCACGATCTGGCAGATCTTCGGCCGCTCCGACATCGGGCTGCTGGGCTGGTCGCTGAACCGGCTGGGTTTCGACTACAACTACGTCGCCGACCCGATCGACGCCTGGCTCACCATCATCGTCATGGATGTCTGGCACTGGTCGAGTCTGGTGGCGCTGCTTTGCTACGCCGGACTGAAGTCGATTCCCGAGGCCTACTACCAGGCGGCCAGCATCGACGGCGCGTCGCGCTGGGCTGTGTTCACGGCGATCCAGCTGCCGAAGATGAAGCACGTGCTGGTGATCGCCGCCCTGCTGCGCTTCATGGACTCGTTCATGATCTACACCGAACCGTTCGTCGTGACCGGCGGCGGCCCGGGCAACTCCACTACCTTCCTGTCGATCGAGCTGGTGAAGCTGGCGCTCGGCCAATTTGACCTCGGCAAGGCCGCGGCGATGTCGATCGTCTACATGCTGATCATAATCATCGTGTGCTGGGTGTTCTTCACCGTCATGACCAATGCCGGCCAGGAGCGCCAATCCGGGACAAGCGGGCCCGCCGGGGGTGAGCCGTGACATACGCCATCCCCGGCCGGCACGTGATCATGACGCTGTTCATCGTCTTCCTGCTGCTGCCGATCTACTGGCTCGTCAATATGAGCTTCAAGACCAACGTCGAGATCACCTCGACCATGACGCTGTGGCCCGAACAGCCGACGCTGGACAACTACAAGGTCATCTTCTCCGACGCGAGCTGGTACTCCGGCTACATCAACTCGCTGAAATACGTAGTGCTCAACACGATATTGTCGATCGGCTTCGCCCTGCCGGCCGCCTACGCCTTCTCGCGCTACCGCTTCCTGGGCGACAAGCATCTGTTCTTCTGGCTGTTGTCGAACCGCATGGCTCCGGCGGCGGTGTTCGCCCTGCCCTTCTTCAATCTCTATTCGGCGATCGGGCTGTTCGACACGCCGTGGGCGGTGGCGCTGGCTCATTGCTTGTTCAACATTCCGCTGGCGGTATGGATCCTCGAAGGCTTCATCTCGAGCGTGCCGCGTGAGATCGACGAGACCGCCTTTCTCGACGGCTACTCCTTCCCGCGCTTCTTCGTGAAGATCCTGATGCCGCTGGTGGCGAGCGGCATCGGCGTCGCCGCCTTCTTCTGCTTCATGTTCTCCTGGGTCGAGCTCCTGCTGGCCCGCACGCTCACCTCGGTGAACGCCAAACCGATCGCCGCGACCATGACGCGCACTGTTTCGGCAGCCGGCATGGACTGGGGCGTGCTGGCGGCAGCGGGCGTTCTGACCATCGTCCCGGGCGCCGTCGTGATCTGGTACGTGCGCAACTACATCGCGCGCGGCTTCGCGCTCGGCCGGGTCTAGGAGGCGATCGTGGAAAGCATCGCCTGGATGGCATGGACTCCTGCTACCGCCGCCTTCTTCGCAGCTATAGGCATCGTGCTCGCCACGATGATCTGGCTCGCCCGGACCCACCCGGAAGTCGCACGGGTGGGCATCCTGGGCATTCCGACCACGCGCGGTGACCGGCTGTTCCTGTCGCTGGTGCTGGCCGCCGTCATCCACCTCGCCTGGATCGGCCTGGTCGGCGTCCAGCCGATCGCCACTCTGCCCATCGGCGAGGGCATCGAATTGTCGAGCCTGTGGCTCGCCACCGTCCTTTCGTTGGTCGCTGCCGTGGTTGTGTTCCGCACGGTCTGAAGCCGGCGAGACAAGCAGAGCCGGGACAACCGGACCTCATTGCGGTTTGTCGCTCCAAATGGAGGAAGTCATGAGACGCATGACAGTCAAAGTCCGTCTATCGACTATGGCGAGCGCCATCGCCATGTCGGCGTGCCTTGGAGTCATCGGTACCGCGTCCCACGCCGACGAGGCGGCGGCGAAAAGATGGATCGATACGGAGTTTCAGCCTTCGACGCTGTCGAAGGACGAGCAGATGAAGGAGATGCAGTGGTTCATCAATGCCGCGAAACCGTTCGTCGGCATGGATATCAGCATCGTCTCCGAGACCATCACCACGCACGAGTACGAGTCCAAGGTGCTGGCCAAGGCATTCACAGAGATCACCGGCATCAAGGTGAAGCACGACATCATCCAGGAGGGCGACGTCGTCGAGAAGATCCAGACCCAGATGCAGTCGGGCCGTAACATCTACGACGGCTGGATCAACGATTCCGACCTTGTCGGCACGCCCTTCCGGTACAATCAGACGGTCAACCTGACTGACTGGATGGCGGGCGAAGGCAAGGACGTCACCCTGCCGACGCTCGACGTCGACGACTTCATCGGCAAGTCGTTCGGCACCGCACCCGACGGCAAGCTGTTCCAGCTCCCCGACCAGCAGTTCGCGAACCTCTACTGGTTTCGCTACGACTGGTTCACCAACCCGGACTACAAGGCGCGCTTCAAGGCCAAGTACGGCTATGAGCTCGGCGTGCCGGTGAATTGGTCGGCCTACGAGGACATCGCCGAGTTCTTCACCAATGACGTCAAGGAAATCGGCGGCGTGAAGGTCTATGGCCACATGGACTACGGCAAGAAGGACCCTTCGCTTGGCTGGCGCTTCACCGACGCCTGGCTGTCGATGGCAGGCAATGGTGACAAGGGCATTCCCAACGGGAAGCCGGTCGACGAGTGGGGCATCCGCATGGAGGGCTGCCGTCCGGTCGGCTCCTCGGTCGAACGCGGCGGCGACACCAATGGCCCGGCGGCGGTCTACTCGATCGTCAAATACGTCGACTGGCTGAACAAATACGCCCCGCCCAACGCGCGCGGCATGACCTTCTCTGAAGCCGGCGCCGTGCCGGCCCAAGGCAACATCGCCCAGCAGATCTTCTGGTACACCGCCTTCACCGCCGACATGGTGAAGCCCGGCCTGCCGGTGGTGAACGCCGACGGCACGCCGAAATGGCGAATGGCGCCCTCGCCGCACGGCTCGTACTGGAAGGAGGGCATGAAGCTCGGCTACCAGGATGCGGGCTCGCTGACGCTGCTCAAGTCGACGCCGGTCGACCGGCGCAAGGCTGCATGGCTTTATATGCAGTTCATGGTCGCCAAGACGACATCGCTGAAGAAGAGCCATGTCGGCCTGACCTTCGTCCGTGAAAGCGATATCTGGGACAAGAGCTTCACGGAACGGGCGCCCAAGCTCGGCGGCCTGATCGAGTTCTACCGCTCGCCGGCGCGCGTGCAGTGGACTCCAACCGGCGTCAATGTGCCCGACTATCCAAAGCTGGCACAGCTCTGGTGGCAGAACATCGGCGATGCCTCGTCCGGCGCCAAGACACCGCAGGCGGCGATGGATGCGCTGGCCGCCGCGCAGGACTCGGTGCTCGAGCGTCTCGAGAAGTCGGGCGCGCAAGGCGCCTGCGGGCCCAAGCTCAACCCCAAGCAGACCGCCGAGTACTGGTTTGCCAAGGCCGCGAAGGACGGCACCACCGCGCCGCAACGCAAGCTTGCCAACGAGAAGCCCAAAGGCGAAACGGTCGACTACGACACCTTGATCAAGTCGTGGCCGGCGACGCCGCCCAAGCGCTGACGACCGGCGAACCGGAACCAGCCGCCCTGGCAGAAGGCTCAGGGCGGCAGCGGCCCTGAGCCCGGCCAGACGTCGCCGGACTAGTGTCTCGACAAAGTGGCTCTGACGGGTCGGTCCCGCTTGAGCTCATGCGTGGTCGGCGGTGCGCGGGATTTTCCGCTTTTTGCGTAGCCCGACATTGCGCATGCCGAGGGGGGGAAAGGCTGGCAGGGCTTGTCGCGCTACGCCAGGTCGGGCTGCAATTTGGCTGTCACCCCGACCGAACCGCCCCCATTTCCTCGAAAGGGGGCGGCTTCGCTCGGGATGACGGAAATTGGACCCGGCAGGGCTGCCGCCGGGCGCGATGATATCGGATGAACGATGCATAGAGCAGAGCTGCCGGGAGGCGAGCGCAAGGCAATATAACTTAAGTTCTCTTTTGAGTCAACTACGGTTCTAGTTTTTGCGTGCCATAAGGGGGTAACGAGCGCAAAAACTGTTCGGGTCGAGAATCGGTGCCAGCAGTGCTGGCAATCTCGTCGGCCTCGCGCCAATTCATCAAAAACCTCTGCGACGAGCTACGAGAACCGCACCTCGTCGGCCGCGATGACGTCGGCAAAGCCGCGGCCGAGCAGGCGATTGTGATGGGCGATGATGCGCCCGGCGTCGATCACCGGCGTGTCCCAGGTCGTGTGGCCGTCGGCCACCAGGACCACCCGATAGCCCAGCGCCACCGCGCCGCGACAGGCCGAGTCGACGCACATCTCGGTCTGCATGCCGGTGATCACCAGCCGGTCGATGCCGGCATCGGTCAGGCGTCGGTGCAGGTCGGTGTCGTGGAAGGAGCTGCTGTGCCGCTTCTCCACGACGATCTTGCCCGGCCGCGGCGCGACCAGGGGATGGTGCGGCCAGCCCGCCGATCCCTTGGCGAGCACATGGCCCAAGCCGCCGTCGTGCTGCACGTGGACGACCGGCCGTCCTTCGGCGCGGGCGCGCGCCAGCAGGCCGGCGATGCGTTGCACGATCTCCTCGCCTCGATGAATGGGCGGCGATACCGCGAACATGCCCTGCTGGACATCGACGATCATCAACGCGCTCGTCATTGGGCGACTGTCGGGGAGAAGGTCACGGCTGGAAAGCAGAATCGAGCGACGCCGCGTTGACAGCGCATGATTTGCGACTGATTATTAATAGCAGAACTTCAGAGGAGCCAGCGATGGACTTTTACGCAAAGGCAGCCGACCCCGCCTCTGGCCACACGAGGGCTGAAAGCGCAGTTGTCGACTTCCCGGTGGCCGAAAGCACGGCCCTCTTGAATGGCCACCGCGAGCTGCGCATCCGGCACGGCAGCGACACTTACCGCCTCCGCCTCACTGCGTCGGGCAAGCTGATCCTCACCAAGTAACGGTGCGGCGGGATTCCGGTCGAGAAATCAAGGCGTTGGAGGGCATGCGCAAACGTCCACAAAGAGCCACTTTCGGCTCTTGCCTCCCGAGGTCGGAGTCCTGATATAACCGCCTCGAGGGGCCGGTGTGGGCGGAGCAGTCGCCAACCCGG
>JAEZHS010000288.1 GCA_023436825.1 Pseudomonadota bacterium
TGATGATGAGCGAGCTGGAAGCTCGCGGTCCGGAAGATTAAGACAAGGCGTCCTTCAACGCCTCGAATGGCAGCAGAACGCATTCATGGCGCGACTTGTGCGCCTTGACCGGCGCGAAGGCGGAGAACGGCTCGCCGGGCTCGCCCTCTTCGCGGCCAATCGCGCGCTCGGCGTCGAGCCGCACCTTGTCGATGCCGGCGGCGTTGCGGCCGACCGCGACCGAGGCCAGCGCCGAGGCCGAGGCCTGGCAGAGCAGGCAACCACGCACTTGGTGGCCGATCTCGGCGATCTTGCCGCCATCGTCGAGCTTGACGTCGATGACGACGCGATCGCCGCACAGCGGATTGTCGCGCCGCGCCGACTTGGTTGGATCGGCGAGCTTGCCCGCACCGGTCTTGGCCTTGGCCAGGGAGACGATGCGGTCCTGATAGAGCTGGTCGGTCATCGCAGGGTACGGGCCGCGTGCTGGACGCCGGTCAGCAGGGCGTCGATGTCGGTGTTGTCGTTGTAGGGCGCGATCGACACGCGCGTCGTGCCGTCGAGATCGAAACGATCCATCAAGGGCTGGCAGCAATGATGGCCCGCACGCACCGCGACGCCGAACGAATCGAGCGTCTGCGCCACGTCGTGCGGATGCACGCCGTCGAGCAGGAAGGACACCACCGGATAGCGGTTCTGCGTGCTCGGCGGGCCGAACAGCGCCGCGCCGTCGATCCTCTGCAGGCCGTCCATCAGTCGCTCGACCAGGCCCATCTCGTGCGCGTGCGCCTCCTTCCAGTCGAGGGTGCGCATCCATTTGCAGGCGGCGCCGAGACCGATCGCCGGCCCGATCGGCGGCGTGCCGGCCTCGAAGCGGCGCGGCGGCGGCGCCCAGGTCGTCTCGGCGAAGGTGACGCGGCCGATCATCGAGCCGCCGCCGTGGAACGGCGGCATGGCCTCCAGAATCTCGGACCTGGCCCACAGCACGCCAATGCCGTTGGGCCCGTAGGCCTTGTGGCCGGCGAAGACGTAGAAATCGATCCCCATGGCCGCCAGGTCGAGCGGCCCGTGCGGCGCACGCTGCGCGCCGTCCAGCATGACCTTGGCGCCGACGGTGCGCGCCAGCGTCACCACGGCGTGCACGTCGACCAGCGTGCCGGTGACGTTGGAGACATGGGCCAGCGAGATCAGCCTGGTGCGCGGCGTCAGCAGGCGCGGCAGCGCATTGAGATCGATGCGGCCGTTGACCGTAACGGGCACGACGTCGATCTCGATTCCGCTCCTCTGGCGCAGGAGCTGCCAGGGTACGATGTTGGAATGGTGTTCCAGTTCCGAGAGGATGATGCGATCGCCCGGCTTCAGCAGCGAGCCATAGGAGTAGGCCACGAGGTTGATCGCCGCCGTGCAGCCGCCGGTGAACACGATCTCCATCGGGTCGACGCTGAGAAAGTTCGCCACCTCGACGCGGGCGTTCTCGTACGCCTCGGTGGCGCGCTCGGCCAGGCGATGCACGCCGCGCAGCACGTTGGCGCGGCTGGTGGTCTCGTAGGCGCGCACGGCGTCGAGCACGGCCTCCGGCGTCTGCGCCGAGGCGCCGTTGTCGAGATAGTGGACGGGCTGGCCGTCGATGATCTGCGACAAGATGGGGAACTGCCGGCGAACGGCTGCTACGTCGAAACTCATGACTTGCTCCGCGCCCGCCAGGCGGCGAGCGCCTCGGGCGTGTCGATGTCGGTGACGGCGGCCTCGCCCGTCATCTCGACCTCGCAGACGAGATCGGCATGCTCGCCGATCAGATGCTTGGCGCCCGAATCGCCGGAGAGCTTGGTCATCTCCGGGAAGAAGCGTCGCGCCCACAGCACGGGATTGCCACGCTTGCCCGCCACCGTCGGCACGCAGATCGAGCGGCCCTCGACGGGGCTGAAGGCGGCCATCAGGCGGTCGAGCAACGGCGCTCCCACGCCCGGCATGTCGCCGAGCTGGACGATGGCTGCGTCGATGTCCTTGCCCAGCGCGCCGATGCCCACGCCCACGGAGGTGCTGAGACCATCGGCGAAATCCGGATTGGTCACGAAGCGCAGTCGCGATTCGGCCGGTATGGCCTTGTCGATGGCTGCCCGCACCTCATCGGCCATGTTGCCCAGCACGACGACGACCTCGACGGCCTGCGAGGCGAGCGCCGCCTTCACGGCGTGCACGACCAGCGGCTGCCCTTCGGCATCGGCGAGCATCTTGTTGGGACCGCCCATGCGCGTCGACCGGCCGGCTGCCAGCACCAGCGCGGCGACGCGCGGCGCCTGCTGAGGTCCTGCCTCGTCGCCTTCGTCGTCACGCGGCTGCGGGCGGGTCGAGATCTCGGCCAGAAGGCCGCCGGCGCCCATGCGTACGATCTCGGCTCGGCCGACCGGCAGCCCGGCGGCCAACCGCTCCAGCACCATGTCGAAGCCGTTGTACTTCGGCGACTTGGCGCAGCCCGGCAGGCCCAGCACCGGCTTGCCGTCGAGCTTGGCGGTCAGCAGGAGGTTGCCGGGATCGACCGGCATGCCGAAATGGAGGACCTCGCCGCCCGCCTCCTCGATGCCCGACGGCACGACGTCGTGGCGATCGACGATGGCCGAGGCGCCGGCGATCAGGAAGATGTCGCAGCCTTCGCCTCGCAGCTCCTGCAGCGCGCCGGCGATGGCCTTGGCGTCGTGGTCGACCCGTCGCTCGCCGACCAGTGTGCTGCCAAGAGAGGTCAGCCGCTTGGTCGTGGTGCCGACCGCCTTGTCCAGGACCTTGTCGCGCGTGCCGGGCAGCCTGGTCTGCACCAGGCCGGCGCGCATCGCCTTGAAGGGCGCCACGGCGATCAGCGGCTGGTTGGCCGACTGCGCAACCTCGACGGCGCGCGCGACGGCCGTACGCGGCGCGGCATAGGGGATGATCTTGACGGTGGCCACCATCTGCCGCGGTTCGACGCGTGCGAAGGGCGGCAGGGTCGCCACGGTGACCGATTCGTGGAGCTCGTTCAGCGCGTCGACGCGCTCGCGGTCGACGACGGCCAGCCCGGCTTCACGGGCGAAATGGTTGCAGCGGCCGGTGAAGGGCGCGGTGATCTCGATGCCCTCGCCTGCCAACGCCTTGGCCACGGTGGCCGAGGCTTCGTCCTCGTGCATGTCCTCGGGATCGAGGCGGGCGGCGACGATGGTCGACACGCCGGCCGATTTCAACTTGGCGACATCCTCGCCGGACAGCACGCGGCCCTTGGAGAAGTTCACGCCGTTGGCGCGCCAGCTATGCCCCAGGATGGCGCCGGTGGCCTCGTCGATGGGCGTCTCGCCGAACCTCACGCGGCAGCTACCTTGGGCGCGCTGAGCGCCTCGAGACGGCGCGCCCGCACCTCGACGATCTGGCCCAGGATCGACACGGCGATCTCGGCCGGCGACTTGGCGCCGATGTTGAGGCCAACGGGCCCGTGGATGCGCTCGAACTGCTCGTCGGTGATGCCGGCCTCGCGCAGCCGGTCCTTGCGCTTGGCGTGGGTGCGCTTGCTGCCCAGCGCGCCGACGAAGAAGACGTCGGACTTGAGCGCCGCTTCGAGCGCGGGGTCGTCGAGCTTGGGATCGTGCGTCAGGGTCACCACGGCGGTCGAGACGTCGAGCCCCATCTTGTCGAACGCTTCGTCGGCCCACTCCTGCACGACCTTCACGCCCGGGAAACGATTGGTGGTCGCCCAGGCGCCGCGCGGATCGACGACGGTGACGTCGAAGTCGAGCATGGCCGCCATCGGCGCCAGCGACTGGGCGATGTGCACGGCGCCGACGATGATCAGGCGGGCCGGCGGCACGTAGACATTGAGGAAGATCTTGGCCCCGCCGAGGTCGACGGTCTCGCTGCGCCCGCCATCCATGGCGCGACGCGCGGCCGCCACGATGGCCGCGTCGCTGGCCAGCGGTCCTTCGGCCTTGTCGCGGTAGACGAGCGCCTCGGCCGCATCGCTCAGGCGCGTCGCCAGGGTGACGGCGCGGCGCTCGGCGCGGGCGGCCTGCAGGGCGGCGATGGTTTCGGCCTTCATCTCAATTCACCTTCTCGACGAAGACCTGGACCTTGCCGCCGCAGGCGAGGCCGACGTCCCAGGCCTGCTCGTCGGTGACGCCGAAATCGAGCATCCGCGGCTTGCCATCCTTGATCGCGGCCAGCGCCTCCTGCACGACCGCGCCTTCGATGCAGCCGCCGGACACAGAGCCGACCATGGCGCCGGTGTCATCGACGCCGAGCTGGCTGCCGACCGGACGCGGCGAGGAACCCCAGGTGGTGATCACGGTCGCAATGGCCACGCCCTTGCCGGAGGCCTTCCACTTGCCGACCTGGTCCAGGACATCGAGTGCGTCGCTCATCATCTGCTCCTTATCGCCAAGCTGTCACCCGGCGCGGGGGTTACCCCGCGCTAACCGCCGCGAGGGGCCATTCTGCGACACCAAACGTCCCTGGCTGCGCTCGGGGATGACAATGGTGTCTGCTTCAACCGCCTACTCCTCATGGTGACGAAGTTCCGTTTGCCAACCTGCCAGTCGCTTGTCGGCGCCCGATGGCGCCATGCCCAGGGCGGCTATGAGGCCAGCAAGGCTGTCGAGATTATGCACCGGCCGGAACTCGTCGACATGGGGCAACATCGCCTTGTTGCCCTGAGATTTGGGCTCGTAGGCACCGTACCGCAAGAGCGGGTTGAGCCAGATCAGGCGTGAGCAAGACTTATGCAAGCGCTCCATTTCCTCAGCCAAACCCGCCGCGCCCTCGCGGTCGAGCCCGTCGGTGATCAGCAGGACCACGGCGCCCTGCCCCAGCACGCGGCGCGACCACTTGTTGTTGAATTCGTGCAGCGTCTGGCCGATGCGCGTGCCGCCCGACCAGTCCTCGACCTGGGCCGACGCCTTCTGCAGGGCGATGTCGACGTCCTTGTTGCGCAGCGCCCGGCTCACGTTGCTGAGCCGCGTGCCGAAGGTGAAGCAGTAGACGCGGTCGCGGTCGTTGGTGATGGCGTGCATGAAATGCAGGAACATGCGCGTGTAGCGGGCCATCGAGCCGGAGATGTCGCACAGGATGACGAGCGGCGGCGGCCGCTTGCGCGGCTCGCGCTTGCGCAGCTCGGTCAGGCCCTCGGGCCGCAGCGCGCGGCGCAATGAGGCGCGGAAGTCGACGCGCGGGCCACGACGGGCCGGCTGGTAGCGCCGCGTGCGGCGCAGCGGCACCGGCAGGCGCAGCCGCGAGATGGCGCGCAGCGCCTCGTCGATCTCGGTCTGCGACATCTGCTCGAAGTCGCGATGCTGCAGGACCTCGCGATCGGACACGGTGAAGGTGGCCTCGATCTCGACCTCGGGCGGCTCGCTCTCCTCCTTCGGCGCTTCGCCGCGGCCGGGCTGCAGCGCTTCCTGCAGGCGGCGGCTGAGTTGCTTCTTGTCGTCGGGATCGGCCGGCACGCCGATCGACGGCAGCAGCATCTCCATCATCTTCTCGAGCAGACGCGGATTGCGCCAATAGACGTGGAACGCCTGGTCGAAGATCTCGCGCTGGTCGCGGCGGTTCACGAACACCGAGTGGAGCGTCCAGTAGAAGTCGTCGCGCTTGCGCAGGCCAGCGGCTTCGACCGCCTCGATGGCGCGCAGGACCTGGCCCGGCCCGACGCGCAGCCCGGCGGTGCGCAGCGTGCGGGCGAAGTGCACGATGTTGTTGGCGAGCATGCCGCTGGGGCGCTCGGGCGTGGCCGGGGATTCGGGCAGAGCGTCCATCATGCTCTTCCGGACCGCGCGCATCCTGCGCGCTCATGGTCCCGAA
>JAEZHS010000470.1 GCA_023436825.1 Pseudomonadota bacterium
GCTCGACGTCGTCGGCGCGCTCGTGCACGTCCTTCAGGATCTCGACCAGCCAGGCGCGCGCCGAGCCGATGTCGGCTTCGCGGCGGGCGACGTCCGACTGCACGGTTGGGCTGTCGGCGAGGCGGCCGAGATAGCGCGGGGTCTTGGTCGAGGCGAGCTCGATGAAGGCATCGAGCATGGCGCGCGCGATGCCGAGCGCGACCGCGGCCACGCCGCAGGCATAGAGGCCCTGCATGGTGAAGGCGTAGAGCGGGCCCTTGTCGCGGCGCAGCGTCGGGTCCTCGCGCGTGCCGGAGAAGGCCTCGGGAACGAAGACGTCAGTGCAGGAGTAACCTTCGGATGCGGTGCCGCGCATGCCGAGCGTGTGCCAGTCGTGGATCGGCGATGTCTCGGCCTTGGGCATCAGGACCGTGCGCACGGTCGGCCGGCCGAAGCGATTGCGGCGCAGCGAGCCGTCGGACTCCACGACGTTGCCGTGGACGCCGATCCAGCTGGCCTGGCGATAGCCCGAGGAGAAATGCCATTCGCCGGTGACGCGATAGCCGCCGGCTACGGCAACAAGCTTGTGCTGGTTGGGCGGCCCCCATGAGATCAGGCCGCGCGGATCGCCATAGATCGTGTGCGCCGCCTCGAACGGAATGAAGGGCGCGATCAGGGCCGAGCTGTTGGCCACGAACATGTTCCAGCCGAGCGACCCGTCGTGGCGCGCGATCTCCTCGACCGCCGCGACATAGACCCACGGCTCGACTTCCTCGCCGCCCAGCGAACGCGGCAGCAGCAGGCGGAACAGCCGCGATTCGTGCAGCGCGCCGATCAGCGGCTCGGGGAAGTCCTGCAGCTTCTCGATCTCGTCGGCGACGGCCGTGATCGTCGGCCCGAGCGTGCGCGCTCGGGCGAGGGGCGCGGGCTGACGGGTCGAGAGGCCGACGTCGTTCATATGAGACGATTGGGCGCGCCGCAGCGGCGGATTGTCAATGGAGGTCGCCCGCGGTGCGAGCGGTTCCGCCGAGGGGAGGAAAAATAGCCAGCAACATCGCGGCCCACCCGACAGTTGATCTCCACACCCAACCCTCGGAGGACGACAATGACCAGAACAATCCTGATTGCACTTGCCTGCGCGGCCTCGGCCGTCTCGCTGGCACAAGCGCAGACGAGCAGTGGCACGAGCGGCGGCGCCTCGGGCGGCGTCGGCACCAGCGGTTCACACGGGACGCAGAGCGGCACCTCGGGCGGCATCAGCGGCGGCGGTTCCGTCGTCTCGCCGCCGGCCTCGGGCGGCGCCGGCGCCACGGTCAACCAGCCCGCGATCGACACCAACCAGGCGCAGCAGCCCGGCGTCGGCGCGAACAGCGGCGCGAGCGGCGGCGGCAGCATTCCGCAGCCGGGCCGGTAAGGTTTTAGTTCCTCGAAGGGCCGGAGGGCGCGAGCAGCCCGTATTGCTGATCGTGACCCCTCCGCCTGCCAACGCGCCTCCGCGCCGGTCACTCCGCGGCGATCTTTGCAGCCTCCGGGTTGCGCCACTGCTGCAATAGCTCGGCCTGCCTGCGTTTGGCCTTCACCAGGTTGGCATCCTTCACATGGCCATAGCCCTTGATGTCGTCCGGCACGGAGGCCAGCCGCACGGCCAGGTCATGGTTCGAGGCGGAAAGGCCGGCGAGAAGCTCGCCGACCAGCGTCTCGTACTCGCCGATCAGCGCCCGCTCGACCTTGCGCTCTGCGGTGCGCCCGAACGGATCGAAGGCGGTGCCGCGCAGGAACTTGAATCTCGACAGCAATCTGAAGGCCGGCAGCATCCACGAGCCGAACTCCTGCTTCAGCAGATGCCCTGTCTTGGGATCGCGGCTGGCGAACAGCGGCGGGGCTAGATGGAATTTCAGCTTGTAGTCGCCCTCGAACTGTCGCTCGATCCCGACCTGGAAGGCGGCATCGGCGTAGAGCCGCGCGACTTCGTACTCGTCCTTGTAGGCCAGCAGCTTGGCGTAGTTGCGGGCGACGGCTTCGGCTAGCCCGCTCTTGCCGGTCTTCTGCTCGGCCAAGCGCACCTTCCCGATCAGTGCCTTGTAGCGCTCGGCCAGCGCCGCATTCTGGTAACCGGTTAGATGTTTCGCGCGCGACGCCACGATCTCGTCCAGCGTCCGGGCGATGCGGAAGGCCACGACGTTCTCGGCGGGCGCCACGATCGTCTGGACGGCGGCGCGGTCGTGGGCGGCGCGGCGGCCCCAGCGAAACGCCGCGGTGTTCATCGCCACGGCGGCGCCGTTCAGCTCGATCGCCTTCTCGAGGGCTTCATGGCCGATCGGGATGAGACCCTTCTGATAGGCGTAACCCAGCATGAACATGTTGGTGGCGATCGAATCGCCCAGAAGCGCCGTGGCGATCTCGGTCGCCTCGACGAAGTCGCAGGCCTCGGCGCCAGCGGCCGCCTCGACCGAAAGCCGAAGCGTGTTGACCGGGAAGGCGAGGTCGGGCCGGCGGGTGAAGTCGCCGGTGATGGTCTGGTGCGTGTTGACGATAGCGCGCGAGGCGCCGGGCTCCAGCCGGGCCAGCGCATCGGCGCTGGCCGACACCACGAGATCGCAGCCAAGCAGCAGGTCTGCGCCGCCCGCACCCAGGCGCACGGCGTGCAGGGCCTCCGGCGAGGCGCCGATGCGGACATGGCTGATCACCGCGCCGCCCTTCTGGGCCATGCCGAGCTGGTCGAGCACGGTGACGCCCTTGCCCTCGATGTGCGCGGCGGTACCCATGATGGCGCCGATGGTGACGACGCCCGTGCCGCCGATGCCGGTGATCAGCACGCCATAGGGCTTGTCGGCCACCGTCGGCAGGATGGGCACACCCGGCAGCGGCGGCTCGGTCGTGGCGACGTCCGTCTTCCTGTCGGCCTTGCCCTTGCGGACGCCGCCGCCTTCGATGGTGACGAAGCTCGGGCAGAAGCCGTTCAAGCAGGAGAAGTCCTTGTTGCAGGACGACTGGTCGATGGCGCGCTTGGTGCCGAAGTCGGTCTCGACCGGCGTGACGCTGAGGCAGTTCGACTGCACGGAGCAGTCGCCGCAGCCTTCGCAGACCGCCTGGTTGATGAACACGCGGCGCGCGGGATCGGGGAAGGTGCCGCGCTTGCGCCGGCGGCGCTTCTCGGCGGCACAGGTCTGATCGTAGATCAGGACAGACACGCCCTTCCATTCGCGCAACTCGCGCTGCACGTCGTCGAGCGCGCTCCGGTGATGGAAGGTGACCCCGGGTGCCCATTCGGTGCCGACGGGATACTTGTCGGGATCGTCGCTCACCAGGGCGATGCGGCGCACGCCCTCGGCATGGACCTGCTGGCTGATCGTCCAGGGCCGCACGTTGCCGTCGTGCGGCTGGCCGCCGGTCATGGCGACGGCGTCGTTGTAGAGGATCTTGTAGGTGATGCTGGTGTTGGTCGCGACGGCGTGGCGGATCGCGAGGTAGCCGGAATGGAAATAAGTGCCGTCGCCCAGGTTCTGGAAGACGTGCGGCATGTCGCTGAAATGGCTGGCGCCGACCCACGGCGCGCCCTCGGCGCCCATGTGGGTGAACGTCTTGGTGTTGCGCTCCATGTTGATCGCGAGCGTGTGACAGCCGATGCCGGCCATCGCCATCGAGCCTTCGGGCACCTTGGTCGAGGAATTGTGCGGGCAGCCGGAGCAGAAGTAGGGCACGCGCGCCATGCCCGACTCGTTGCGCACCTGGCGGCCGGCGCGCCGCTGTAGGCTCTCCAGGCGCTGCTTTGTGCGGGCACTCAGGCCATCGAGGCCGAAGCGGGAGACCAGCACCGACGCTATCTCGAAAGGTGTCAGTTCGCCGTCGATCTTCAGAAGCTTCTGGCCGCGCTCGGCGGTCTTGCCGACGACGACAGGGCGGCGGTCGGCCGGTGCGTTGAACAGCGCGTCCTTGAGCTGCTGCTCGATGATCGGCCGCTTCTCCTCGACCACCAGGATCTCGCGCTTGCCCTGGGCGAAGGCCGTCACGCCCTGGGTCTCGAGCGGCCACACCATGGCGACCTTGTAGACGGCAAGGCCCAGCCGTTCTGCCTCGGCGTCGTCGATGCCGAGCTCGTCCAGCGCCTGGCGCACGTCGAGATAGGACTTGCCGACGGTGACGATGCCGAAGCGCGCGTCGGGCCGGCCCATCATCAGGCGATCGAGCTTGTTGGCGCGCCAGTAGGCCAGCGCCGCCGGATGCTTGACCGTGAGCGTGCGCCGCTCCTGGCCGAGCCAATCGTCGGGCCAGCGGATGTGCACGCCGTCGGGCGGCAGGACGAAATCGGTCGGGAACTGGATGTCGATGCGATGCGGGTCGACATGGACCGAGGCCGAGGAATCGACCGTCTCGCTCAGGACCTTGAAGGCGACCCACAGGCCGGAATAGCGCGACAGGGCGAAGGCGTGCAGTCCGAGGTCGAGATATTCCTGGACGCTCGCGGCATGGATGATCGGGATGGCGGCCGCGATCAGGGCGGGCTCGCTCTGGTGCGCCGTGGTCGACGACTTGGCCATGTGGTCGTCGCCGGCGAGGGCGACGATGCCGCCGTTCTTCGCCGTGCCGGCAAAGTTGGCGTGCTTCAGCACGTCGCCCGACCGGTCGACGCCGGGGCCCTTGCCGTACCACATGCCGAACACGCCGTCGTAACGCGCGCCGGGATAGAGGTGGATCTGCTGCGTGCCCCACAGCGCGGTGGCGGCAAGGTCCTCGTTGACGCCCGGCTGGAACTCGATGTGGTTGTTCTTGATGAAGCGCTTGGCCTGCCACAGCGCCTGGTCGAAGCCGCCCAGCGGCGAGCCGCGGTAGCCCGAGATGTAGCCCGCCGTGTTGAGCCCGGCCGCCAGGTCACGCTGGCGCTGCATCATCGGCAAGCGCACCAGCGCCTGCGTGCCGGTCAGATAGACCCTTCCGCTTTCCAGGATGTACTTGTCATCCAGGGTCACCGCGTGGGGCAAGACAGCCTCCCAATACAGAATCCCGCCATCATCCCCGAAATGGGGGGACAGAGGGAGACCGTAGCGACAGAATCTTGCGGCTTGCAATCGGGAACGAACGGTCCTTGCGAAAAGGATGCTTTGCGCTGGCGAACCGGCCTTCGTCATCGGCGCTATTTCAAGGTTTCGCCCCGAAGTGAAACGTTGTGAGCGGCGTCCACCGCTCCTCGAAAGCATTTCGCCTACGCCGACCATTGCGTCCGCTCTGGTCGCGGGCGCCGCTGGTTTCATCGGCAGCCCAAGCCGACATGGCGTGACACAACCGAGCGTTGATCTTATACTGGCGCTGCGACTCGAGGGTGGCGGGGGTGCGAATGGCTGGTGACAACGGCAGCTCGTTTCCATTCGCGGCAATTTCGGTGGTGGCGTTATTTCTGTCGACGACATATCTGGGGCAGCGCGCCTTCGAGCTCTGGCGTCAACCCGATGCCACCCTCGGCAAGGAACTTCGTCTATCGGAGCCTCCGGTCGAAGCACGACTGTGGGAGGACCCGCTGGAGGCGCTGAGTCGGCATCGGCAGAAGATGAAGGAGGCGTGCCGCAAGGACGCCAGCGGGAAGCCGAGCGTGGCGGACAAGACCGTCGAGACGATCTGCCAGATGGGACAACCGATAGAACCCACCGGCTTCAAGGCGTTGTTCGATGCAGGCACCGGAACCAAGGAGGTGACGCTCATCGCCGCGATGCTTCCCGGTGCAGCCCTGGTCGGAGCCGACGAAGTGCGCCGGCGGTTGCGCTATGCCACGCTGGCAGGCCTCAATGTCGCCGGATACGTTCCCGAATTCAGCGAGCGCATGCGCCTGCTGCAGATCGATCGCTGTGAGTTTCTCACGGGTTGCCTTTCGCCAAAGGCAATCGAAGAGTTGAAAAAGCTTTCGAAAGAGGAGGAGGCCGGGCTCAGGTTGCCATTGCCGACGGAGATCGTCTTCGAAACATTGAAGCTGAAGGACGATCCATCGCGGCGTGCGGCAGTCCTCTGGATTGACGATACCATCTTCGGGCAGCGCTGGCTCAGCGCACTCGCGAACATGTTCCAGGAGACCAGGCCGGGCGTGCCTCGAGTCGAGCTGCGCATCGTCGGTCCTTCGAGCTCGGACTTGCTGGCGAAGGCGTTCGCCGTCGATCTCGCTCAGCTCGAGCAGGAATCCCTGGGGCCGCCTCCGGCGACATGGGAGGTGCTCACCAAGCTGCGTGTGGTCAGCCCTCTATCCACGGCGCCGGCCGGACAAATCGTGACCCCCGTCGACACGGAGCGCCCGCAGGAACAGACCGCGTCGGTTGGCACGGAGCAGGGAAAGGCGACCGATGGGGCCGCGGCATGCGACGAGCACGAGACGGGGGGCCGGCGCGTTCGTGACTGCGTCGACGAGGCTTTTGTCGATCGGCTGAACGCGCTTGCCGAACGGTACGGCCTCGAGCCGCTGTCCCGGAGGCCGTTCTTTGCCCGAACCCTGGGCACGGACGACCTGCTGCTCGAGCGCCTCATCGAGGAGCTGGGCGCACGGGGCGTCGTGAACTGCGGCAAGGACATGGACGGCAAGCGCATCGTCCTGGTGAGCGAATGGGATTCCATCTACGCCCGTACCTTTGCGGAGACGCTTGCCCTGAAGCTGAAGAAGCTTTGTCCGATAGAGCTTCAATCGTTCTCGTTCCTGCGCGGCCTCGACGGCGCGACGCTCGAAGGCCTTTCTCCGCAGGCGCGCCGCGGCGGCGACGGCGGCCGTGGCGATGCCAAGGGCTCGCCCATCGAGTGGCCCGAAGGCCGCGGTCAGGCCGACTACGTGCGCCGCCTGGTCGAGGAGATCCTGAAGGACAACCGCAAGAAGTCCGTGCAGGCGGTCGGTGTCATCGGTTGGGATGTCCACGACAAGCTCATTCTGCTGCAGGCGCTGCGCGATGCCTTTCCCGATCGTGTGCTGTTCACGACCGATGTCGACGCCCGCCTCACGCACCCCAGCGTCACCCGCTACTCGCGCAACGTCATCGTTGCGACGAGCTTGCCGCTCAGCGTGCTCACGGTCGAGCCAGGCACCACGCAACAGGGCATCCCAAAGCCGGTGATCGGTCAGTTCCGTGACGCCTATCAAACGGCGACGTTCCTTGCCGCCTGGTTGGCCGTCGACCGCTCCGATGTCATGGCCGACCCGGAGTGCCTGCAAAAAGACGAGCCCGTCGGGCTGAGCTGCAACATCGAATGGGCCGTGTCGCGGCCGACCCTCTTCGAGATCGGCCGCGAAAGCATGGTTGAGCTGCCGAAAAAGGGGGTGGCCAGCGGCGAAACGGAAAATCGCTGGATGGTCGCCCTCATCGCGTCCGCAGCTTTGGCGAGCATCGCGGGGATGATCCTGTTTGGCTATCGAGCCCCCGCAATGCGGGAAGCCTGCTCGTGGTGGCAGCCAGCCAGCGCTGCGGCACGCCGTGACCCTCCCGGACCTACCCATTTCGTTCTCGCCAGCCTGCAGATGGCGGCGTTGGGATATGCCGCCGCTGTCGTCGCCGAACTCGCGTGGCCGGGCAGGATCGGCGCCTGGGGCGCGACGACATCCGCCGTCGCCGCCGGCTTGGGCTTTTCCGCGTTCGTGTTCCCGGGCTCGCCGGCCATTCAGGCATTCCGTCCGGCCTTGGGCATAAAGGACCGGCGAGCGGCGCGGGCCGCCGCGGCGCCTCAATTCCTGCTGCTTGCCCTGCTGGTCGCTTACGCGTTCTGGCTGGTTGTTCCCAACGGCACCGGCGATCCGCGTGAGCCATTTGTGCCCCTCAGCGGCATCAGCGCCTGGCCGTCCGAGCTGCTGCGCGTGCTGGCTATCGTGCTCTTCGCGTGGTTTCTGGACGAAGCATGGTGCCGCAGCTTGAATGCGGCCAAGACGATTCGGCAGACCTATCACCTCGAGGTGCCGCAGACGTCCACCGTGGTGCCGGACGTGCTGCGAGAGCTCACGGTGTGGTTCTGGCGGCCTGAAGTTGCGCGACCGGGGCCATGCGTCGACGGCGCCGCGCTGTGGTGCGAGTACGAGAGACTTTTGACCGGCCAAACCCGCTTCGTGCGGCTGCTGTTCTGGCTGGCCTTGTCGGCGATCCTTATTTTTGTCCTGCCGCTGGTGGTCAACACCTTGTCGGATCATGCCTGGCCTGAAATACCGGCACGAGGCGCCTCGGATCGGCAACTCTTCTACTGGACGCTGACCATCAGTGGACTGGCAGTGCTGGTGCTCATCGTCGTTGTGGGGGATGTCACCATCCTGACCTGGCGCTTTGTCGAAATGCTGAAGATCGGCCGCACGATCTATCCGAGGGATACGATCGCTCACTTCGCGAGAAAGCTGGGGCCGGATATCGAGGACCAGGCCAAGACGCTGGTAGCCGCTGATCCGGGGCAGCGCGAGGCGGCGAAGAAAGCTGGCACGGATTGCAGCAACTCCCTGTTGGACGACTGGATCGATGTGAGGTTGCTCGCCGAGCACACCGCCGCGATTGATCGCCTGATCGTATATCCCTTCATCCTTGTCGCCTTGCTGGTCGTGGCCCGCAGCCGCCTCTTCGACAACTGGGACATCGGCGGGGCCGTCCTCATCCTGCTCGTCGTGTACATGCTGTGGTCGATCGCCATGGCGGCGCTGCTCAACCTGAGCGCCGAGCGTGCCCGTCAAAAGGCGTTGGAGGGGATGGCGGCCGACGAGCTGTGGCTGAAAGGGGCTGGTTCCGACTTCGGCAAGATCGCCGAAGCCTTTCCCGGCCTGCTTGCGGAAGTGAAGGCCCTGCGAAAAGGCGCCTTCGCGCCGTTCTTCGAGCAGCCGCTGGTGCAGGCGATCCTGGTCCCGCTCGGTGGCGCAGGCGGCGTCCAGCTGCTCGACTGGCTGCTGAACGCTCGCGGGTAGCAGGCCGCCTGCACGAGGCTTCGCGTACCGCCTCCGGATAAGGTATCTAGAGGCGATGCCGCTTCTCGAACTCAAGAACCTGCGCCGCGCCTTCTATGGTCTTGATGTCTTGCGTGGCGTCGACCTCGGTGTTGCAGCGGGAGGCGTCACCGGACTGATCGGCCCGAACGGCGCCGGCAAGACCACGCTGTTCAACGTCGTCTCCGGCCTGGTCCCGCCCGATGGCGGCTCGATCCGCTTCGACGGCGAGGAGGTCGCCGGCTGGTCGGCCGATGCGATCAGCCGGCGCGGCCTGGTACGCACCTTCCAGGTGGCGCGCGGCTTTCCCAGGCTGTCGGTGTTCCAGCACCTCATGCTCTATGGCCGCGACCAGCCGGGCGAGAGCCTGTGGCAGGCGGTCGTCGGCACCAGGGCGGCGCGCGAACGCGAGGCGGCGCTCGCCGAGCGGGCGTGGGAGACCGCGCGGTTCCTGAAGCTCGATCGTCTGATCGACAATCCCGCCACCGCCTTGTCGGGCGGCCAGAAGAAGCTCCTGGAGATCGGCCGCGCACTGATGGCCGAGCCGCGCCTGGTGCTGCTCGACGAGCCGACGGCCGGCGTCAACCCGACTCTGCAGAACGAGATCGGCGAGCGACTGCTGGAACTGCCCAGGCGCGGCATCACCGTGCTGCTGATCGAGCACGACATGGGCTTCATCGCCCGGCTGTGCGATCCGGTGATCGTCATGGCCGAGGGCCAGGTGCTGACCCAGGGCACCTTCGACGAGGTGCGCAGCGACCATCGCGTGCGCGAGGCATACCTGGGACGGAGAGCAGCGTGAGGGTGGCGGCATGAGCCTGCTGCGTATCATCGGGCTGCGCGGCGGCTACGCGGCGGCGGACGAAATCGTGAAGGGCGCCGACCTCGAGGTTGGGGCCGGCGAGATCGTCGCCCTGATCGGCCCCAACGGTGCCGGCAAGTCGACGCTGCTCAAGCTGATTGCGGGCCTGCTGCGGCCGAGCAGCGGAAGCGTGCGGTTCAGGGAGCAGGAGATCGCGGGCCTGGGCGCGCCGGCAATCAGCCGGCAGGGCCTGTCCTTCGTGCCGCAGGAACGCAACGTGTTCGGCACCATGAGCGTGGCCGAGAACCTCGAGATGGGCGGCTTCGTCGACGGCGGGCACGCCAGGAAGCGCATGGCTGAGCTCTACGAGCGCTTTCCCATGCTGGGCGAGAAGCGTCGCGCCGCGGCCCGCACCTTGAGCGGCGGCCAGCGCCAGATCCTGGCCATGGCGATCGCGCTGATGAACGCACCCGACCTGCTGCTGCTCGACGAACCCACCGCGGGCTTGAGTCCGCGCGCGGCGGAGGAGCTGTTCGGCACCATTCTTGCCCTGAACAAGTCCGGCGTGGCCATCCTGATGGTCGAGCAGAACGCGCTGGAAGCCTTGTCGGTGTCGGCGCGCGCCTATGTGCTGGTGCAGGGCCGGCCGGAACACGAGGGCAGGGCCGCCGACCTCGCGAACGATCCGACGGTCCGCGATCTCTTTCTCGGCGGCAAGGCAGGGCCTATGGTTGATCCTCATGTTCCTCTCCCCCGCTAGGGGAAAGGAGCGCCAGAAATCGAAAGAAGGGAATGGGAGACTTCACATGACCAACCTCCGCATCGGCCGCCGCGCCGCGCTGGCCGCCGGTGTTGCCGCGCTGGCGAGCCCCGCCGTCGTGCGCGCACAGGCTGACCCGATCAAGCTCGCGACCCTGACGCCGCTCACGGGCGCCGGCGGCACCTATGGTCCGGTGATGGCCAAGGTGGCGGCCTCGGTGGTCGAGGAGGTCAACAAGGCCGGCGGCGTGCTCGGCCGGCGCGTCGTGCTGATCAGCGAGGACGACCAGACCAGCCCCGAGGCCGGCGTGCGCGCCGCGCGCAAGCTGATCGACGTCGACAAGGTCTCCTGCATCATGGGCACCTGGGCGTCGTCGGTGACCACCGCCGTGGCGCCGCTCTGCTGGGAGAGCAAGACCTTCCTCTGCACCGTGTCCGGCGCCGATTCGATCACCCAGCTCCCGCATCAGGGCTACCTGATCCGCACGCAGCCGAACTCGACGCTGCAGGTGACGCGGTCGGGGGAATTCATGCTGTCGCTGGGGGCCAAGAAGGTCTTCACCATGATCCCGCAAACGCCGTTCACCCAGGCGACCTTCGACCTCATGGGCAAGGTGCTGCCCAAGGGCGGGGCGACGCACCAGGGCCTGATCTACGACGACAAGAAGACGACCTATCGCACGGAGGTCGACCAGGCGCTGCGCACGCAGCCCGACATGATCTTCGCCGCCGGCTACACGCCCGACACCGTCGTGGTGCTGAAGGACATCTACCGCGCCGGCTTCAAGGGCAAGGTCATCGGCTTCGGCTACTCCATCAACCAGAAGCTGGTCGACCAGATCGGCCAGCCCGAGGTGGTCGAGGGCGTCTTCACTTATTCGCCATCGCCGGCCGAGGGCAGCACGGCCTACGAGAAGGCCAAGGCGGCCTCCGGCTCGGCCAATCCCGATCCGTACACCTGCCAGGTCTACGACCACATCAACCTGGTCCTGCTGGCGATTGCCAATGCCAAGGCGTCGACAGGGGACGCGATCAAGGAGAACATCCGCAAGGCGCAGGGCGGCGGCAAGGCGGTCGACAATGCCGTCGACGGCATCAAGGCGATCGCGGCCGGCGAGAAGGTCGACTACAACGGGGCGTCCGGTCCGTGCGACTTCGACGACAAGGGCGACATCCTCGACTGCAAGTTCCGCTACGAGCAGATCAAGGCCGGCAAGTTCACGCTGGTGAAGATTGCTTGAACGGAGCGCGGACCTCCAGGTCCGCATCATGAATCATGAGGCCATGAGCGGACCTGGAGGTCCGCGCTCCAAGCCATGATCATCCTGCAGGCCCTCGTCAACGGCATCGTGTCGGGCACGCTTCTCGCCGTGCCCGCGATCGGCTTCACGGCGATGTTCGCCGTGCTGCGCTTCCCCAACTTCTCGGTGTCGGGCATGGCGACGCTCGGCGCCTTCGCGGGCTATCTCGCCTATGGCGCGGGCCTGCAGATGGCGGCATCGCTGGCTGTAGCCTTTGCCGTGGCCGGCATGGCCGGTCTCGTCTTCGACAAGGTGGCGCACCTGCCGCTGATCAAGCAGGGCGCATTGCCGGCCGCCATCGCCTCGATCGCCACAGGGCTGATTCTCGAAAACGTCGTTCGGCTCGGTTTCGGCAACGAGCCCCGCGGCTACGACCGGCCGATCGCGCGCGACGTCTTCCTGGGCGAGATCCGTGTCAGCCCCCAGCAGCTCGAAACCATGGGCCTCGCCCTGGTGCTGATGTTGATGGTGTTCGCCGCGCTCGCCTTCACCCGGATCGGCAAGGCCATGCGCGCCTCGGCCGACAATCCCGAGCTCGCGGCGCTAAAGGGCATCCGGCCCGAGCGCATCGCCATGCTGGCAAGCTTCGTCGGCATGGGCCTGGTCGGCGTCGGCGGCATGCTGCTGGGACTGGACAGCTCGATCGACCCGCTGACCGGCACGCGCATCCTGCTGTCGGTGTTCGCGGCTGCCGTGCTGGGTGGGCTGGGCAGCGTGCCCGGCGCCGTGCTGGGCGCTTTCCTGATCGGCATCGCCGAGGAACTGTCGGTGCTGGTGGTGGGCTCGCAGTACCGGGCCGCGGTGGGCTTCGTCGCCATCCTCGCCGTGCTGACGCTCCGGCCGCGCGGCCTGCTGGGGGAGAGGGCGTTTTGAAAACCTGTCGCCCCGAGCAGGGCGAGGGGCCTTTCCTGTCACCTCAAAGGTCCCTCGCTGCGCTCGGGATGACAGAGGGTGTGTGGCAACAATGCTGAGCTACCTCCTCTTCATCGCCACCATCGGCGGCATCTACGGCCTGCTGGCGCTCAGCCTCAATCTCATCTGGGGCGGCGTCGGCATGGTCAATCTCGGCCTGGCCGGCTTCTTCGCGGTCGGCGCCTATGCCTCGGCGCTGCTGACGACGGTCGGCCACGGGCCGATCGCCGCGGGCTGGCTGATGGCGCTGGTGGCAGGCGGCGTCGCCGGGCTGGTCGTCACGCTGTCGACCACGCGCCTGCGCGAAGACTATCTCGCCATCGTCACGCTGGGCTTCGCCGAGGCCGTGCGCCTGGTCGCTGCCAACGAGATCTGGCTGACCCGCGGCAGCGACGGTATCTCGGGCATTCCCGGCCCATGGAAGAGGGCGCTCGGGTCCGATTTCAACGCCGTCTACTTCATGATCGTGGTTCTGGCGCTGCTGATCGTGTTCTTCGTCATGCGCCGCATCGACCGCTCGCCCTACGGCCGCGCGCTGCGCGCCATCCGCGAGGATGCGCAGGTGGCCCAGGTCGCCGGCAAGCCGGTGCTGCGCTTCAAGACCGAGGCCTTCGTGCTGTCGGCCGCCATCGCCGGCCTCGCCGGCGCGCTCTACGGCCACTTCACCTCGTACATCGCGCCGGACATGTTCCTGCCGCTGATCACCGTCTATATCTTTTTGGCAGTCGCCTCGGGCGGCACGGGGCGGCCGGCCGGAGCCCTGGTCGGCGCCTACCTGGTCATGGCGCTGCTCGAATCCTCGCGCTTCTTCGTCGAATGGATCCCGGGCGTCACCGCTGTGCAACGCGCCGCGCTCAAGGAGCTGTTGATCGCCGCCACGCTGGTCGTTGTGCTGAGGTTGAAGCCGTCGGGCGTCCTGCCAGAGCGTATTCCAAAGGCGCGTGTGCCACCCGCGCCGCGACCTTCATAGGAGCAGTTGATGACACCTTTCGAATCCTGCCTGGCGGCGCTGAAGCAGCCGGGCCCGCCCGAGGCCTTGTTCAAGGCGGTCGACAAGGCGCTGGCCGAGGTGGTCGGCCACAAGCTGTTCACGCTCTTGTACGTGGCGCCCGACGGCAAGAGGGTGAAGCGCCTCTACACCAACATGCCCAAGGAGTATCCCGTCGGCGGCTACAAGCCGGTGACCGAAAGCGACTGGCACAAGCTGGTGATCGGCCAACGCCGCGCCTGGGTCGGTTACGACTACGAGGACGTGAAGTGGGCGTTCTTCGACCACGAGCTGATCCGCTCGTTGGGCTGCGAATCGGCGATCAACCAGCCGGTGGTTTATGCAGGCCGCGTGCTCGGCACCATGAATCTGCTCGACGCCAAGGGCCACTACAGGGAAACCGACCCGGTCAGGATCGAGCCGTTCGCCGCCCTGATGATCGGCCCGTTCCTTGACGCCATCGCCGCCGATCCCGATATCGCGAAGAAGTAAGGAGTAAGTCGATGACCGCGATGCTGGGCGAGCTGCCGACCTGGAAACTCGAAGACCTCTATTCCAGCCCCACGGGCACCGACGTCGAGAGCGACCTGAAGCGCGCCGCCGCCGACGCCGAGGCCTTCGCGAAGGCCTACGAAGGCAAGGTGGCCGGTCTCGACGGCAAGGCGCTGGGGACGGCGATAGCCCGTTTCGAAGCGCTGACCGACCTGATGGGGCGGCTCGGTTCCTATGCCCAGCTCTACTATGCGCAGAACATGGCCGACCCCGAACGCGGCCGCTTCTCGCAGAACGTCTCCGAGGCGTTGAACGAAGCCACCGCCAAGCTGGTGTTCTTCCGGCTCGAGCTCAACAAGATCGAGGATGGCGATCTCGCGGCCAGGATGAAGGAGCCGACGCTGGCCAAGTACGCGCCGTGGCTGCGCGACGTCCGCCTGTTCCGCCCGCACGACCTGTCGGACGAACTGGAGAAGTACATCCACGACCAATCGGTGGTGGGAAGCGCGGCTTGGTCGCGCCTGTTCGACGAGACCATTGCCCGCCTGCGCTATCCGTTCCGCGACGAGGTGCTGACCGAGCCCCAGATCCTCGACAAGCTCTCCAACAAGGACGCTTCGGTGCGCCGCGATGCCGCCAAGTCGTTCGGCAAGGTGCAGGGCGACAACATCGCCGTCTTCTCGCTGGTCACCAACACCCTGATCAAGGACAAGGAGATTGACGACCGTTGGCGCAAATACGCGCGGCCGCAGTCTTTCCGCAACCTCGCCAACGTGGTCGAGGACGAGGTCGTCGACGCCCTGGTATCGTCGGTGAAGGCGGCCTATCCGCGACTGGCGCACCGCTACTACAAGCTCAAGGCCAAGTGGTTCGGCGTCGACAGGATGCCGTACTGGGACCGCAACGCGCCGCTGCCTGAGCACGACGATCGGGTGATCCCCTGGGCCGAGGCCGAGAAGATCGTGCTCGACGCCTACCGGGCTTTCTCACCGGACCTTGCCGACGTCGGCCAGAAATTCTTCGGTACCGGCTGGATCGATGCGCCGGCGCGGCCGGGCAAGTCGCCGGGCGCCTTCGCCCACCCCACAGTGCCGTCGGCGCATCCCTATCTGCTGCTGAACTATCAGGGCAAGGTGCGGGACGTCATGACCCTGGCGCACGAGCTGGGGCACGGCGTGCATCAGGTGCTGGCGGCGCGCCAGGGAGCGCTGATGGCCGACACGCCGCTGACCTTGGCCGAGACCGCCTCGGTGTTCGGCGAGATGCTGACCTTCCAGTCGCTCTTGAAGTCGGCGCCCGACAAGTCGACGCGCAAGGCCATGCTCGCCGGCAAGGTCGAGGACATGCTGAACACCGTGGTGCGCCAGATCGCCTTCTACGATTTCGAATCGCGCCTGCACATGGCGCGCCGCCAGGGCGAGCTGACGCCCGAGGCGATCGGCGAGGTCTGGATGGCGGTGCAGAGGGAGAGCCTGGGACCGGCCTTCACTTTCGATGAGGAGTACCGGCATTACTGGTCCTACATCGGCCACTTCATCCATTCGCCGTTCTACGTCTACGCCTACGCCTTTGGCGACTGTCTGGTGAACTCGCTCTACGCCGCCTACCAGTCGGGCCAGCCCGACTTCCAGGCCAAGTATCTCGAGATGCTGAAGGCAGGCGGTGTGAAGCGCCACAAGGAGCTTCTGGCGCCGTTCGGCCTCGACGCCTCCGACCCTGCCTTCTGGGACAAGGGCCTTGGCGTGATCTCCGGTTTCGTCGACGAGCTGGAGAAGCTTTAATCTTCCGGGAGCGCGGCCCTCCAGGCCCGCTCATGATCTTCCGGACCGCGAGCCTCCTACGCCGAATCGGGCGTAGGCCGATTCTCATGAATCATGAGCGCGCAGGATGCGCGCGGTCCGGAAGAGTATCACTAAGAGCGGACCGGAGGTCCGCGCTCCGGCAAGATCGTTGACAGCCCGCCGGGCCGGCTGCAGTCTCCGCCGCGGGTGGATACGACCCGCCGCTTGCGCCCTTCCGGGTATCGTCTGGCCGATGCGCGACCTGGTGGTTTTTCCCGGCATGATGACGCCCGTCTACGCCATGCGCCTGAAATCCCTGGCGGCGATCGAGCAGGCGATGGCCGCCGACAAGGAAATCTTCTTCATCACCCAGCGGCGAGCGGCCGACGACGATCCCGGTCCCGACGACCTTTACGCCGTAGGCGTCGTCGCGCGGCCGATCGAGGTCGTCAGGATGCCCGATGGATCGATCAAGATGATGGTGCAGGGCTTGCGCCGGGCCCGTGTAGCGCGCTTCGACACCGACGGCGGCTCTCTGGTCGCCGAGCTTGCGGCGGTCTCGCGGGAAAGGGCGGCCAGCGAGGAGGCGGCGACCATGTCGCGCGACCTGCTGCGGCGGTTCGAGGCCCATGCCAACATCAACCTGGCGGCGCCGCCGCAGGCGCTGCTTCAGCTGCCGCATCTCCACGATCCGGGCGGCATCGCCGACATGATTGCCCAGTACCTGTCGCTCAGCATCGAGCAGCGCCAGCAGGTCCTGGAGGCGACCGACGTCGTCCAGCGGATGCAGATGATCCTGGCGATGATGAGTCCGGACCGGCAAGCGGCCTGATCGCCGAGGTGGCACGCGCGCCCGATCGACCCTATATCGATCGGGATGCGGGACGATCCACCTTCGAGCGGGCCATCTGGGTTCCGGCCATGAGCCAGGACGAGGGCGATTCCCTCGGCGGCCGGCTCGGGCGCTATGCCCGGGTCGGCAGCTCGGTCGGCGGGCTGGCGGTGAAGCTCGCCGGCCAGCGCTATCTCGGCTGGACTCTCGACCGCGACAAGCACGCCACGGAACTGAAGGCGGCGTTGGGAGGACTGAAGGGGCCGCTGATGAAGGCGGCCCAGCTCATCGCCACCATCCCCGACGCGCTGCCGCCGGAATATGCGCGCGAGCTCGCTCAGCTGCAGGCCAATGCGCCGGCCATGGGCTGGGCCTTCGTGCGCCGGCGCATGGCGACCGAACTCGGCCCGGATTGGCAGTCGAAGTTCGCCAGGTTCGACAAGGAGGCGTCGTTCGCCGCCTCGCTGGGGCAGGTCCATCGCGCGACGCTGCTCGACGGCACCGAAGTCGCCTGCAAGCTGCAGTACCCGGACATGGCATCGGCGCTGGAAGCCGATCTCAACCAGCTCAAGCTGGTGTTCGCCGTCGGCCAGCGGTTCGACCCCGCCATCCGCACCGACGAGATCCATGCCGAGATCACCACGCGGCTGCGCGAGGAGCTCGACTATCGCCGCGAGGCCAGGCACGTCGCGCTCTACCGCCACATGCTGCGTGACGAGCCCAACGTGCACGTGCCCGAGGTCGTGGCCACGCATTCGACCGACCGGCTGCTCACCATGACCTGGCTCCAGGGCGAGCCGTTGCTCAACTGGAAGAGCCGTTCGCAGGACGAGAAGGACCAGCTCGCCGTCCACATGTTCCGCGCCTGGTACGTGCCGTTCTATTTCTACGGCGTGATCCACGGCGATCCGCATCTCGGCAACTACACGGTGCGGCCCGACGGCTCGGTCAACCTGATGGATTTCGGCTGCGTGCGCATCTTTCCGCCGCGCTTCGTGCGCGGCTCGATCGAGCTCTATCGCGCGCTGCTGGCCGACGACCAGGATCGTGCCGTCGCCGCCTACGAGGATTGGGGGTTCACGGGTCTCAGCCGCGAGATGATCGCCGTTCTGAACCGCTGGGCCGCCTTCCTGTACGGTCCGCTGATGGATGACCGGCCGCGCCGGCTGACCGAAGGCATGGCCGACGGTCACGGCCGCGAGATGGCGCAGAACGTGTTCGGCGAGCTGCGCCGCATGGGCGGTGTGCGCCCGCCGCGCGAGTTCGTGTTCATGGACCGGGCCGCCATCGGGCTCGGCGCCGTGTTCATCCATCTGCGGGCCTCGATCAACTGGCATCGCCTGTTCGAGAGCCTGGTCGGCGACTTCGACATCGAGGCGCTGACGCGGCGCCAGCAGGCGGCATTGACGGAGGCGGGGCTGTGAGCGCTGAAGGATTGAGGGTGCTGCCGAGCCTTCACGGCCCGGCCGAGACGCTGGACAGGCTCGAAGCCGCCGTGACCCGTCACGGCATGACGATATTCGCCCGCATCGACCACGGCGCCGCGGCCAAGAAGGTCGGCCTGGAACTGCGGCCGACCGTGGTCGTGTTCTTCGGCAATCCGCGGGCCGGCACGCCCGCCATGCAGGTGACTCCCACGGTCGCCATCGACCTGCCGATGCGCATGCTTATCTGGCAGGACGACAAGGATGCGACATGGCTCGCCTACAACGAGCCGGCCTGGCTGTTTCGTCGCCACGGCATCGTCGACGACGGTAGCGCCGACGTGATGGTCGACGTGCTGGCGAGCATCGGCGGCGAAGCGACCGGATGATGAACATCCTGATGACGGGTTCGTCGGGCTGGCTCGGCCAGACCCTGGTGCCGCGGCTCGTGCGCGACGGCCACAAGGTCGTCGGCCTCGATCCCGAGCCCGGGCCGACCACCGACGTCGTGGGCTCGGTCGGCGATCGCGCGCTGGTGCGCCATCTCGTGCGCGATCACGGCATCGAGGCGATCGTCCATGCCGCGGCGCGCCACAAGCCCCATATCGAGACGCACGACAACTCTGAGTTCGTGGCGGTCAACGTGCAGGGCACGCTCAACCTCCTGGAGGAGGCGGTGGCGCCGGGCTCGAAGGTCGATCGCTTCGTCTTCACCTCGACCACGTCGCTGATGATCTCGCAGAAGATCCGCGACGGCAAAGCCGGCGGCGCCGCGGAAGCGATGTGGATCGACGAGACGCTGGGGCCGCTCGAGCCGCGCAACATCTACGGCGTCACCAAGCGGGCCGCCGAGGAGCTGTGCCGGCTGTTCAACCACCTGCACAAGCTGCCGATCGTGATCCTGCGCACCTCGCGGTTCTTCCCCGAGGAGGACGACATGGCGCACGCCATCGAGCAGTCGGGCGACAACACCAAGGCCAACGAGTTCCTGTTCCGCCGGCTCTCGGTCGAGGATGCCGCCGAAGCGCATGTCGCGGCGCTCGCCAAGGCACGCGAGGTCGGCTTCGACACTTTCATCGTCTCCGCCATGACGCCGTTCTCGCGCGCCGACTGCCGCGAGCTGATCGTCGATGCGCCGGCGGTCGTTGCACGCTACTTCCCCGACTATCGCGCGCTCTACGACAGGCGCGGCTGGACGATGTTCGCCTCGATCGACCGCGTTTACGATGCCGGCAAGGCCAGGGACCGGTTGGGCTTCACCTGCAAGACGGGCTTTCGCCAAATCCTCGACGGCCTGCGTTAAGAGTCTTGCCGGACCTTCGCGCATTCACATGCGCGGTAGGGCCTCCAGGCCCGCTCGTGCTCTTCGCTGGGGCGAGCAACTACAATAAAAGGGGTGAAAGTCGTAACCCACAACACCACTGGTTCCCACCCTTCGAGACGCATCGCGTCGCGGTGCTCCTCAGGATGAGGCCGTGGTTTCGTGCACCAGGGTCGGTTTACGCCGGTGACAACTCCAGTGGCGGGATTTCTGCTGGCCTCAACGAAGACGCGCGACTGGAGTCGCGCGACCCAGCCATGATA
>JAEZHS010000586.1 GCA_023436825.1 Pseudomonadota bacterium
GGATGATCATGCCCAGCACCTCATCCTTGGTCACCGCGCGCGTGGGCGCCGTGCCGACGAGCCTGCCGTTCTTCATCACGGCGACGCGGTCCGAAAGGTCGAACACGTCGTGGATGTCATGGCTGATGAGGAAGATGCCGATCCCCTCCTTCTTGAGCTGTACGATCAGATCGGCGACCTGCCGGGTCTCCTGCGGACCCAGCGCCGCCGTCGGCTCGTCCATGATCAGGACGCGGGCGTTGAAGTGGATCGCCCGCGCGATGGCGACCGCCTGGCGCTGCCCGCCCGACAGCGCCCGCACCGGCTCCTTGAACTTGGCGAAGTGCGGATTGAGGCGCGCCATCACCTTGCGCGTCTCGACCTCCATGGCGACGTCGTCGAGCGTGCCCCAGCCGCTCCTGAGCTCGCGCCCCAGGAACAGGTTGGCCGCCGCGTCGAGATTCTCGGCCAGCGCCAGGGTCTGGTAGATCGTTTCGATGCCGTAGCGCCGGGCGTCGCGCGGGCTGTGGATGGCGGACGGCCGGCCGTCGATCCGGATCTCGCCGGCATCGGGCCGGTAGGCGCCCGACAGCATCTTGATCAGCGTCGACTTGCCTGCGCCGTTGTGGCCGAGCAGGCCCACGACCTCGCCGCCCTGCAGATCGAGCGACACGTCGTCGACGGCGCGTACGCCGCCGAAGCTGATGCTCATGCCGCGCATCTCGACCAAGGGAGGCCGGGCGTCGCTCATCCCGCGCTCCCCTTCAAGGTGCGCGAGCGGTAGAGCCGGTCGAGCCACACGGCCACGACCAGCACGACGCCGACGACGATATTCTGCAACGGCGTGTCGAGGCCCATCAGCACCATGCCCGACTGCAGGCTCTGCATGACCAGCGCGCCCAGCATGGCGCCGGCGACGGTGCCCAGCCCGCCGCCCAGCGAGGTGCCGCCGATCACGGCCGCGGCGATGACGTAGAGCTCGTCGAGCGTGCCTTGCGCGTTGGTCGCGGCGTTCAGGCGCGCGGTCGATATGGCGGCCGCGACGGCGCACAACATGCCCATCAGCACGAACACCAGTACGGTGACGCGGCGGGTATCGACGCCCGAGAGCTCGGTCGCTTCCGGATTGCCGCCGAGCGCGAACACGTAGCGGCCGAAGCGTGTGCGCTGGGCCAAGAAGGTGACGACGACACCGACGCCGACCGCAATCAACACCGGCAGCGCGATCCCGTGCGCGATCGAGAGCCCCTGCGGTGGCACGACAAGTCCGCGCTCGGCGGCAATCCGCTCGGCCACGCGCGGCGGCAGGTCGTAGCTGTTGACCACCAGCACGACAGCCAGTACCGCGAGGCAGGCAAGCCCCGCGACCGTCACCTCCGCCCAGACCGGCCGCAACGCGAAGCCGACCTGCCGGCGTCGCCGGCGCGCGTGGAGCGTGCGCCAGATGATGGCGGCGAAGGCCAGCAACGCCACGATCCAGGTCCAGCCTGCGCCGATCGCCCCCTCGATGCCGCCGCCCATGCGCCGGAATGCATCGTCCATCGGCGCCACGGTACGGCCCGACGTCACCCACCAGGCGCAGCCCCGCCACACCAGCAGGCCGCCCAGGGTCACGATGAAGGCCGGCACGCCGAGATAGGCGACGATGGCGCCGTGCAGCAGCCCGATGGCGGCACCGACAGCGAGGCCCACTGCGAGCGCGATGAGCCAGATGAGCGGATGATCGAAGCCCAGGTACTTCGGCAGAAACTCGGCCTGCGTCACCCCCATGATCAAGCCGACGAAGCCCAGGATGGAGCCGACTGACAGGTCGATGTGGCGCGCCACGATCACCAGCACCATGCCGGATGCCATGACGGCGACCGACGCGGTCTGCACGGAGAGGTTCCACAGGTTGCGCGGCGTCAGGAAAGCGCCATCCGACAGGATGTCGACGCCGATCCAGATCAGCGCCAGCGCCCCCAGCATTCCGACCAGCCGCGCGTCGATCTCGGTAGCGCGAAACAGATTGGCGAAGGCGCGGCGCTGGGGCGCAGCCTTGTCTTCCGACATAGCCGACAGCGATGAATCCACCCGAAGTCTCCGCAACTCAGTTCCCGTCCTGGGGCATGCACTGCAGTCGTCAGTTCGCGAGGTTTCCGAAAGAGAGGCCTTGTGGACGAAGAACATCGACACCTCTCGGTTGGTCGGCACCGAATTACGACGAATTAAGACAGCCGGCCCGGAACGCCTTAAACCATTGAATCTCAACGCATTTCGATTTTCGTCATTTCCGCCGGCTGTTTTGCACCGCGTCTTTCCAGTTCCTTCCAAATGCTTCCCATCACCCACTACCGCTGCACCAATCGAACTAAAGTCATGCGTAACTATACTATAGTTATACAACGCTGAGCGGCAGCAGGCAAGATGCTTGAGGGGACCAGTCCCAGTTCAGCCGCAGACCTTAGTGCTTCCCGGCTTCGCGCCGCGACAGACCACGTCCTTCGGCACCCAGCCGGCCTGGATGACGACGTCGAGGTTGTCCTTGGTGATGGGCACCGGCGTCAGCAGGATCGAGGTCATCGGCACCTTTCGCGGGCCGTCGGCCCACGACTTGGTGCCCTGCAGCGCGCCGAGCTTGGTGCCCTTGGCGAGTGTCATCGCCTGCTCGCCCGCGGTGCGGCCGAGCAGACGCGCATCCTTCCACACACTTACGGTCTGCGTGCCGAGGGCGACGCGGTTCAACGCCGCGTGATCGCCGTCCTGGCCCGAGACGGGCACCGATCCGGCCATGCCCTGCGCCGCCAGCGCCGCGACGGCGCCGCCCGCCGTGCCATCGTTCGACGCCACGACCGCGTCGACCTTGTTGCGGTTGGCGGTCAGGAACTGTTCCATGTTGCGCTGCGCGTTGGCCGGCAGCCAGCCGTCGGTGTAGGCCTCGCCGACCTTCTTGACCTTGCCGGACTTGATCGCGTCGCCCAGCACCTCCATCTGGCCGGAGAACAGGAAGTCGGCGTTGGGATCGGCCGACGAGCCCTTGATGAAGACGTAGTTCCCATCGGGCTTCACCTTGAACACCTCGCGCGCCTGGATGCGACCGACTTCCTTGTTGTCGAAGGTGATGTAGAGCACGTCCTTCATCTCGATCAGGCGGTCGTAGCCGATCACCGGGATGCCCTCGTTCAGCGCCTTCTCGATCGCCGGACGGATGGCGTTGGCGTCCTGCGCCAGCACGATCAACGCCTTGGCGCCGCGCGCGATCAATGCCTCGATGTCGGTGACCTGCTTGGCCGCCGAGCTTTGTGCATCGGCCGAGACGTAGGTGCCGCCGCCAGCCGCGATCGCCGCCTTGATCGCCGCCTCGTCGGTCTTCCACCGCTCTTCCTGGAAGTTCGACCAGCTCACGCCGATCATCTGCGCTCGAACCGGAGTGGGCGCGCTTGCGGCTGCAATGCCGGCCAGGACAGCGGCGCCGATCAGCGCGGCAAAGGACGTGCGTGCCATGTTTCCTCCTGTTGGTACTTGGCCGCGCGATTGGATGATGCGGCTACGTCAAATTATGATGTGCGCACCTCAGCGCCGTCAACAGAGTCAGGCGAGAGGTTAGGCTAACGAACCAGCATCTGCCGACGCATGAGCAGCAGCAGCGGGATCACCAGCAGGCTGCAGATCGTCATGGCGCGGAAGTCGTTGAGGTAGCCGATCATCGCCGCCTGCCGGTTGATCTCGGCATCCCATACCGCGAGCATCTGCGAATCCGGTCCCGGCATGACGCGACCGAACGGCCAGCCGGCGCTGTAGGGCGTGAGCTGGCCAACCAGCTCGGCTCGGTTCTCCTGGGTATTGCGGGCCAGCAGCGACACCAGCAGGGCGATGCCGACCGAGGCGCCGAGGTTGCGCATCAGCGCGTTGATCGCCGCTCCCTCGGTGCGCAGCCGCGGCGGCAGGGTGGCGAAGGTGAGCGTGGTGAGCGGCGGGAAGACGAGGCCAAGCGCAAAGCCCAGCAACACGCCGTTCCAGATGATCTGGCTCTCGCTGACCTCGAGCGTGAAGGTCGTCATCTCCCACAGCGACAGCGCACACAGACCGAAGCCCAGCGCGATCATGATGCGGGCGTCGAAGCGGCCGATGAGGCGCGCCACCAGCATCATCGACATCATCATGCCGCCGCCGCGCGGCGCCAGCACGATGCCGGTGGTGAATACCGGATAGCCTTTGAGCTGCTGCAGGAAGGGCGGCATCAGCGTCGCCGTCACGATCAGCACCAGGCCGGTGATGGCCGTCAGGATCAGCCCGACACAGAGGTTGCGGTCGCGGAACAGGTCGCGCGACAGGAACGGATGATGATCGGTCATCATGTGGATCAGGAACATCGCGAAGGCGACGCCCGCCACCAGGGTCTCGACGATGATCTCGATCGAATCGAACCAGTCGAGTTGCTGGCCGCGATCGAGCATGAGCTGGAAGCTGCCGATGGCGATGGCCAGGAACACGAATCCCAGCATATCGAAGGGCCGCTTGCGATCCGTCAGGCTGTCACGCACCAGCACCAGGATGCCGAAGGTGCACAGAAGGCCGACCGGCAGATTGACGTAGAACACCCAGCGCCAGGTGAACTCGTCGGTCAGCCAGCCGCCCAGCGACGGGCCGACGATCGGGCCGATCATGGTTCCCACGCCCCACAGCGCCATCGCCTTGCCCTGTTCCTCGCGCGGGTAGGTGTCCATCATGATGGCCTGCGAGACCGGGACCAGCGCCGCGCCAAACCCGCCTTGCAGGGCGCGGAACAGCACCAGCTGGTCGAGCGTCTGGGCGGCACCGCACAGCATGGAGACGATGGTGAAGCCGACCACGCAGGTCGACAGCGTGCGCCGCAGGCCGAAGCGCGTGGCGCAGAAGCCGGCGAACGGCGTCATGATGGCCGAGGCCACGATGTAGGACGTCACCACCCAGGAGACCTGCTCCTGGGTCGCCGACAGCGAGCCCTGGATCGAAGGCAGCGCCACGTTGGCGATGGTGCCGTCGAGCGCATGCATGATGGTGGCCATCATCACCGTGATGGTGATCAGGCCGCGCCGGCGCCTCACCGCCGGATCGACCGGCGTCATGGCTTGGCCGAAGCCGTCGCGCTCGACAGCCCGACGCTCTTGGCCAACCCGCTGAGCAGGCTGCCGATCGAGCGGCTGTGGCCGGTGTCGATCTCGATCGTCGTGCTCATGCCGACGCGCAGGGGCGGATCGCCCTCGCGGCAGGCGACGGAGATGCGCACGGGGATGCGCTGCACCACCTTCACCCAGTTGCCCGAGGCGTTCTGCGGCGGCAGCACGGCGAACTCCGCCCCCGTCGCCTGGGCGATGCTCGCGACCTTGCCCGTGCATTCGGCGTCGGGATAGGTGTCGACCTTGACGATCGCCGTCTGGCCCGGCCGCACCAGGGTGAGCTCGGTTTCCTTGAAATTGGCCTCGATCCAGAGATCGGTGTCGGCCACCACCACCATCACCGGCACGCCGGCGGTGGCGTAACTGCCGGGCACCGGCCGCTTGGAGACGATGCCGTCGAGCGGCGATTCGATCGTGGCACGACGGAGCTGCAGCAATGCCTCGTCACGCGCCGCCACCATCTGCTTGACGCGCGGATGATCGTCGGTGCGGATCTTGGGATCGCCCGCGAGCTGTGCCTCGATGCGTTGCAGATCCTCCTGAGCCGCCGAGATGCGCTGGCGGGCGACGTCGAGCCCCATGCGCGTCTCCTGCAGCTTCTGCTGCGAGGCGATCTTCTTGTCGGCGAGGTCGGACTGGCGATCGAATTCCTGCTGGGCGTAGTTGAGCTGGCTCTGCGCCGCCTTGATCTCCTCGCGCTTGGTGCGCCACTGCGCTCGCAAGCCCCTGATGTCGGCCCGCGTCGTCTCGATCTCGGCGTCGATCTTGGCAAGCGCCAGGCGATAGGCCTGGTCGTCGAGCTTGAACAGGAGCTGGCCACGTGACACACGCTGATTCTCCTGCACCGGCACCTCGACGATGAGGCCGCTGAGTTCGGGCGCGATCTGGGCGCGGTCGCCCTTCACGTAGGCATTGTCGGTCGAGACCCAGCGGCCGGACGACAGCCAGACGAAGAGGCTGACGGCGAGCACGATCGCCGGCAGCGACCACATGACGGCTCGAGCGACGATACGCCGTTCCATCCGCGGCCGTGTTGGAATGGCCGCAGCCGGTGGCGTCACCGTCCCCACCGGGGACCGGCCGTCCAGATGTTCGCCGTCTCTCACCGATATATGGTCTGCCGCGCCCTCACTGCGGTCAACTGGCTGCAGTGACATGGCAGCTAGGTCGGTTGCGCTGGCGACGTTCCTTCAGGCGCTCTCATGTTCCTCTCCCCCGCTAGGGGAAAGGCTAGGAGAGGGGGAATCGACGTGCGTCGCCCCCTCTCCCTACCCCTTCCCCAGCCGGGCCCAGCCGGGGGAGAGAAGTCTGACTCAATGAGGTATCAGGCCCGCTGAGGTATCAGGCCCGCTCCGCTGGCTTCGCCCCGTCGCGGAACAGCTTGTAGGTGATGGCGTCGTAGAGGGCGTTATAGGAGGCGTCGACGATGTTGGGCGACACGCCGATGGTCGACCAGCGGCGCTTGGTGTCGGCGCTTTCGATCATGACGCGCGTCGTCGCCGCTGTACCGCCGGACGCATCGAGGATGCGGACCTTGAAGTCGACCAGCCGCATGTCCTGCAGTTCGGGGTAAACGGGCAGCAGGGCCTTCCGCAGGGCAGCATCCAGGGCGTTCACGGGGCCGTTGCCTTCGCCCACTTCCATGGCGCGACGGCCGCCGACATCGAGCTTCACCGTCGCCTCGGACAGCGCGATGAGCTGGCCGCGCGCATTGACCCGCCGCTCGGCCAGCACGCGGAAACTGTGCAGGGCGAAGTAGTCGGGCACGGTATGCAGCTCATGGCGCGCCAGAAGCTCGAACGAGGCATCGGCGCCGTCGTAGGCATAGCCTTCGGCCTCGCGCTCCTTGACGATCTCCAGCAATCGCGCGACGCCGGGATCCTTGGGATCGACCTCCAGCCCGATCTGGCGGAAGCGCGCCATGATGTTGGAGCGGCCGGCCTGGTCGCTGACCACGATGATGCGCTGGTTGCCGACCGTCTCGGGATCGACGTGCTCGTAGGTCTTGGGGTCCTTCTCGACCGCCGAGACGTGCAGGCCGCCTTTGTGCGCGAAGGCGCGCGTGCCGACGTAGGCGGCACTACGGTTTGGCACGACGTTCAATCGATCGTCGAGCAGACGCGAGAGATGCGTCAGCCGCTGCATCGCGCCCTCCTTCAGCCCGGTCTCGAAGCCCATCTTGAGCACGAGGTTGGGGATGAGGGCGATCATGTTGGCGTTGCCGCAACGCTCGCCCAGGCCGTTGATGGTACCCTGCACCTGGCGCACGCCGGCTCGCACCGCCGCCAGCGTGTTGGCAACGGCGTTCTCGGTGTCGTTGTGGGTGTGGATGCCGAGCCGCTCGCCCGGGATCTTCTTCACCACCTCGCCGACGATGCGCTCGACCTCGTGCGGCAGGGTGCCGCCATTTGTGTCGCACAGCACCAGCCAGCGCGCCCCCGCCTTCTCGGCCGCGGCGAGGCAGGACATCGCGTAGTCGGGATTGGCCTTGTAGCCGTCGAAGAAATGCTCGGCATCGAACATCACCTCTTCCATGCGGCCCTTCGCATAGCTGAGCGAATCCGAGATCATCTCGAGGTACTCCCTGCGATCGACCTCGAGCGCCACGTCGACATGGAAGTCCCAGGTCTTGCCGACCATGCAGACGTTGCGCGCCTTGGTCTGCAGGATGGCGGCCAGGCCGGGATCGTTGGCAGCACTTCGGCCGGCCCGGCGCGTCATGCCGAAAGCCACGAACTTGGCGATCTGGAACTCCGGCGGGTCGGCGAAGAAACGGTCGTCAGTGGGATTGGCGCCGGGCCATCCGCCTTCGATGTAATCGATGCCCAAAAGATCGAGCTCGCGCGCAATGGCGGCCTTGTCGGCAACGGTAAAATCGACGCCCTGGGTCTGGGCGCCATCTCGCAGGGTGGTGTCGAAGAGATAGAGGCGGTTGGACGAGGTCATGAGGGCGGCATCATAGTGAGGCAAATGCGCGGGAGATATGCCTGATGACCACGCCGACCACCATCACCGAGTTGCGTTCAACCCTCCTGCAGGTACCCTGGCGCGGGCCGGCCCCGGCCGCCGGCATCCTCTCGGCGCCCAAGCGCGACATCTACGTGTTGGAGATCGAGACCCAGGGTGGGCTCATCGGCATGAGCTACGTCATGCCGCTGCGCGGCGGGCTGCACACGATAGACGCCTGCATGAAGGAGCTGATCGCCCCGCATGTCATCGGTCGCGACGCGACCGAGATCGAGGCGATCTGGCAAGTGCTCTACAGGAGCAACTTCTGGCTGGGCCGCATGGGCGTCACGGTGTTCGCGCAGAGCGCCGTCGACATGGCGCTGTGGGACATCTTGGGGAAGCGGGCCGGCCTGCCGCTGTTCCGACTGTGGGGCGCGGCGCGCAGCGAGGTCCCGGCCTACGGCTCGGGCTGCTTCCGCGGCCTCGGCCGCGACGGCATGATCGCGCGCGCCAAGGAGTTCACCGCACAGGGACTGAAGGCCATCAAGATGCAGGTGGCGCACATCCGGCCGTGGCGCGAGGACGTCCTGAACGTCAAGGCCATGCGCGAGGCGATGGGCGGCGGCATCGAGATCATGATCGACGTCAACATGGGTTGGGATGCCGACACCGCCATCCAGGCTGGTAATCGCATCGACGAGTTCGATCCCTACTGGCTCGAGGAGCCGGTGGTGGCCGAAGATTTCGCCGGCTACCGGCGCATCGCCGCGGCGCTCAAGACCAGGATCGTGGGCGGCGAGAGCCATTTCACGCGCAACGACCTGCGTCCCTTCTTCGAGACGCCGTGCGTGCCGATCCTGCAGCCCGATCCGATGCGCGGCGGCTACACCGAGCTGCGCAAGATCGCCGCCGCCGCTGAGCCGTGGGGCATCAGGATCGCGCCGCATCTCTTCCACGAAACCATGGTCCATCTGCTGGCTTCGATCCCCAACGCCAACTACCTCGAATACATGGACTGGAACGACGATCTCTGGATCGAGCCGGTGTTGCCGTCGAAGACCGGCGCCATGGCGCCGCCGGAGCGGCCCGGCCACGGCCTCGCGTTCCGGCCCGAGATCCTGAAGGATTGCCGGATCGGCGGTCAGAGGATGACGTGATGGCCGCAGCGCGGCTTCTCGCGGCCGCGCTGCTGGGCGCCCTGGCGTGGTTTCTGTCGCTGCCCGCCGTCGCCCAATCGCCGACGCTCACGGTCATCGGCAGGGACTCGATCAGAACTTTCACGCAGAAGGCGCTGCTCGCCCATCCCGAGACGCGCAGCGTCACCGTCGCCGATCCCATCTATCGCCGCGCGATGACCTACCGCGCGATCCCGCTGGCCGCACTGCTGAAGGGAACCGGCATCGACGCGAACGACTACCTGCAGGCGCGCGCCATGGACGATTTCTCGGTGAGCATTCCCGGCCGCCTGGCTGCTTCCGCCGACACCGCACAGATCGAAGCCTTCCTCGCCATTGAGGACCCGGCGGCGCCGTGGCCACCGATACCGGGCAAGCCGGACAAGGCGAGCGCCGGGCCGTTCTACATCATCTGGCGACGCGCCCCGTCGGTGCATGTCAGCTCCGAATACTGGGCCTACCGCCTCGCCGCTCTGGCGGTCACGGACAGCCCGTTGAAACGCTGGCCCGGTTTAGCGGTCGGCGCCGACGTCCCGGCAGGCGATCGCATTCGCACCGGCCTCGACCGCTTCGTCTCGATGTGCATGGCCTGCCATCGCTTCAACGGCGACGGCGAGGGTGAACAGGGCCCCGATCTTGGCCAGCCGATGAATGTCACCGAGTATTTCCAGATCCCGGCGCTGAAGAAGTTGATCCGCGATCCAGCATCGGTACGCCGGTGGCCCGACCAGAAGATGAAGGGCTTCGATCAGTCCGCGTTGAGCGACAGCGACCTCGACGCCATCGTCGATTGGCTGGCCTACAAGGCGAAGAAACAGCGCTAGCACTGATGAAATCAAGCGTCGTCCCGACCGGAGCCGAACGACCTTCTCTCCGAATAGGCGGCCTATCGTGGAGAGAAGGTCCCTCCGCTCCGCGCTTCGCGCTCCGGTCGGGA
>JAEZHS010000612.1 GCA_023436825.1 Pseudomonadota bacterium
CCTTTAAGGAGACAGGAAAGGTCCCTTGCTACGCTCGGGATGACAGTTTTTTCGTAGCCGCGGTCTAGGCCAGATCCAGCTCGCACCACACCGGCACGTGGTCGGACGGGTCCGGAAGGCCGCGTTCGGGCTTGTCGATGCCGACGCTGGTCAGGCGATCGGCAGCCTGGGGCGACAGCAGCAGGTGATCGATCCGCAGCCCCCAGTTCTTGGCCCAGCAGCCGGCCTGATAGTCCCAGAACGTGTAGAGGGTCTCGTCCGGGTGGAAGGTGCGCACCGCATCGGTCAGGCCTAGGTTGATCAGGCTGCGCAGTGCCGCGCGCGACTGGGGCTGGCAAAGCGCATCGTTGGCGAAGGCTTTGGGATCGTAGACATCCATCTCGGTCGGGCAGACGTTGTAGTCGCCGCCCAGCACGAACATCTCCTCCTTGGCCAGAAGCTCGCGGGCGCGCTGGTTGAGGCGGTCCATCCAGGCGATCTTGTAGGCGAACTTCTCGGTGGCGATGGGATTGCCGTTGGGCAGGTGGAGGCCGCCCACCGTCAAGGGCCCCTTGGGAGTCTCGATGCGGCCCTCGATGTAGCGCGCAGGCTCGTCGGCCACGGCATCGGGCAGGGCGCGCGCGGTGATCTCGACCGGATGCTGCGAGAGCAGGGCCACCCCATTGAAGCCCTTCTGGCCGACGATTTCGACTTTGTACCCCGCAGCCTCGACCTCGAGCCGCGGGAATTGCGCCTCCTGCGCCTTGATCTCCTGCAGGACGACGACGTCCGGCTTGGCCTGCTCCAGCCATGCCACGAGGTTGCCGGTCCGCTTGCGCACGGAATTGACGTTCCAGGTCGCGATTTTCATTCCAGTGTCACCACGAAGGAAGAGCGGCCTTTATGGCAGCCGGAAAGGTCCCTCGCTACGCTCGGGATGACAGCGGGAGTGGATTACACGCTGAAGGAGTTGCCGCAGCCGCAGGACGAGGTGGCGTTGGGATTCTTCACCTGGAAGGACGCGCCGACCATCTCCTCGACATAGTCGAGCTCGCTGCCCTTGAGCAGCTCGAGCGACGTGCTGTCGACCAGCACCGACGCGCCATTGCGCTCGATGACAAGGTCGTCGTCGTTACGCTGGTCCTCGAACGAGAAATTGTACTGGAAGCCCGAGCAGCCGCCGCCCAGCACCGCAACCCGCATCATGACGGGCTTGGCCTCCTTGGAGGCCAGGAAGGCGATCCGCTTGGCCGCATTCTCGGTCACGGAAAAGTTGGTGTCGGTCATGCCTACAAGATGTGGTTGGAGAGCGGCTTCGTCAATGCTCCAGCCGGCAAATGCCCGTAGATGGCCTGCGGACAATTATCGCTGGCCCACAGGGCCTTGGCGCCCGTCACGGCAGGGAAACCAAGGCCTGCTCGCGTGACCGGACGCGCTCTCGGTGCAGGATGTAGAGGCCCGATCCGATAACCAGCGGCAGGCCGAACCAGACGGTCCAGGAGGGATCCTCCTTGAACCAGAGATAGCCAAACAGGACGGCCAGCACGATCGACGTGTAGTCGAACGGCGCCAGGACGGCCGTCGGCGCCAACCGCCAGGCGCGCGTGCTCAGGATCTGGGCCACGCCGCCCAGCAGACCCATGACGATCAGCCAAACCCAGTCGATCGGCGTCGGCCATACCCAGGCGGGCACGGCGCCGACCAGCGAGGCTGCGCTGGTCGCCAATGACAGCCAGAAGAGGGCGACGACATCGGAATCGTGGCGGCTCAGCAACCGCAGCATCACGCCCGAAAGGGCGTAGCAGAACGTGGCGCCGAGCACGACCACCGACATGACGTGGATCTCCATGCCCCAGGGATCGAGCATGATCAGCACGCCTGCGAATCCCACGACCACGGCGGTCCAGCGCCGCCAGCCCACCGGCTCGCCGAGCATGGGGACCGACAACGCCACCATGAACAACGGAGCGGCGAAAGAGATCGCATAGGCATCGACCAGCGGCATGCGCGGGAAGACGTAGAAGAAGCCCAGCGTGCTGCCGAACGCCACGAGGATGCGCAGCGCCTGCAGCCATGGCCGGTTTGGGCGCACCGACCGCAGCCCGCCGGCGCGCCAGATGATGACGGCGACCGGCGCCATGGCGATGGCGCTCCTGAACAGCATGAGCTGGAAGGCGTCGTAGGTGCTGCCCAGCGCCTTCACCATGGCATCCATGGTGCAGAACAGCACCAGCGATCCCACCTTGAGATAGATGCCGAGGAGTGCCGCGTGTTTGGGGATGATCGACAAGGTGCGCTATTTGGCCCGGGCGACATCCTTAGTAAAGTGACGGCCGCAAGGGGACCACTGCCGAATGCGCATGAGATGGTTGTTTGGCCGAGGCAATGCGCGCGCGCCGTTGATCGTCGCAATCCTCGTGCTGCTCAACGCGCTGGTGCTGCGCGCCATCGATCCCCCCGGGCTGTTGCGCCTGCGTGACCTCGCCTTCGACAGCTTTCAGCGACTGAAGCCGCGCGTCTACGATCCTGTCGTGCCGGTGCGCATCGTCGACATCGACGAGGCGGCCCTCGCCGAATTTGGGCAGTGGCCGTGGCCGCGCACCATCCTGGCGCGCCTGATCGACAAGCTCACCGAGCAGGGGGCCGTGGTGATCGCCTTCGACGTGGTGTTCGCCGAGCCCGACCGCTCGTCGATCAGCCGCATGGTGCGCGATCTCGTGGCCTATACCGATCCGGAGACGGTGCAGAAGCTCGCCGCAGCAGTGCAGGACAACGACCAGGTCCTGGCCGACGCCATGGCGCACTCGCGCGTCGTTCTGGGCTTCGGCTTCGACCTCAAGGGCGGGCAGACGCCGCCCAAGCGCCATCACGGCATGGCCTTCGCCGGCGACAATCCCCTGCAGTTCCTGCCGCTGCAGCAGGGCGCGGTGAAGGCCATTCCGCTCCTGGAGGCGGCGGCCAAGGGTAACGGCAGCGTCAACACCGACCTGGAAACCGTCGTGATCCGCCGCGTGCCCATGCTGTTCCGACTGGCCGGACAGGAGGGTGTGTTTCCCGCCCTGTCGATCGAGGCGATGCGCGTGGCGCAGGGCGCCAGCAGCTACGTGATCAAGTCGTCCGGCGCCAACCAGGAGGAGTCGTTCGGCGTCAGGAGCGGCATCGTTGCCATCAAGACCGGTGACCTGGAAGTGCACACCGACGCACGCGGCCGCATGATCCTCTACGACACCGGGCATCGCGAAGAGCGCTACGTCTCGGCGGCCGCGGTCCTGAAGGGAACGGCGCCGGCCGACAGGCTCGACGGCCAGGTCGTCTTCATCGGCACCAGCGCCATCGGGCTGAAGGACATGCGCAGCACGCCGGTCGACGACGCCACGCCCGGCGTCGAGGTCCATGCCCAGCTCGCCGAGCAGATGCTGACCCAGAATTTCCTGGCGCGGCCGGACTTCGCCGACGGTGCGGAATTCCTTTATCTGGCGCTGATCGGCGCGCTGCTCGTGGTGCTGCTGCCGCGACTGTCGGCCGGCCACATGGCGATCGTCGCCGCCATCTTCATCGGCATCGGGGTTGCCGTGCCGTGGTTCGCCTTCTCGGAGTACCGCCTGCTGTTCGACCCGATCTATCCGCCGCTCACCCTGGCGGCGATCTACGTCGGCGGTACGGCACTCGCCTTCATGCGCACCGAGCGCGAACGGGCGGCGATCCGCGGCGCCTTCGGCCTCTACTTGTCGCCCGACGTGGTGGAGCAGGTCGCCCGCCATCCCGAACTGTTGCAGCTCGGCGGCGAGCAGCGCGAGATCACCGTGATGTTCACCGACGTGCGCGGCTTCACGCGCATCTCCGAGCAGTTCGATCCGCATGGCCTGACGCGGTTCATGAACCGGTTCCTGACGCCGATGACCGACCTGGTGATGAGCCACCAGGGCACCATCGACAAGTACATGGGCGACGCGATCATGGCGTTCTGGAACGCCCCGCTCGTGGTGCAGGGGCATGCGGCTCGCGCCTGCGACACCGCGCTTGCCATGCAGGAGCAGCTGCGCGTCCTCAACGAGGAATTGCGTACGGAAGCCGAGGCGGCCGGCCGCGAGCACATTCCGCTGGCCATCGGCATAGGTCTCAACACCGGCTATGCCTCGGTCGGTAACTTCGGCTCCGCGCAGCGCCTGACCTACTCCTGCCTGGGCAACGACGTGAACCTCGCCTCGCGCCTGGAAGGCCAGTGCAAGACCTACCGCGTCGGCATCGTCATCGGCGACAAGACCCGCCAGCAGGCAGCGGGTTACGCCACCCTCGAGCTCGACCTCGTGATGCTCAAGGGCAAGACGGAGCCCGAACGCGCCCATGCGCTGTTGGGCGGCGTTGCCATGGCCGAGACACCCGCCTATCAGGAGCTGGTGCGGCGGCAGACGGAATTCCTGGCGCAGTACCGGGCGGCTGCCTTCGCCGAGGCGCTGGAGCTGATTCCCGGTTGTCAGGAAGCGGCTGACGCGCTGGGTTGGAACCAGGGTTACTACGAGATCATGCGTGCGCGCGTTGACGGCCTGATCGACGACTCGCCGCCCGACTGGACGGGAGTTTATGTCGCCAAGGA
>JAEZHS010000657.1 GCA_023436825.1 Pseudomonadota bacterium
GGCAGGGCCGCCAAGGCAAGGCCAAGTTCGTAAGTCGTAGGGCCGCATATGGGCACCTAACGCCGCCAAGTCAAGTTGGTTGCCTAAACGCTGTTCACATTGTGGCGCCGATTTTCCACGGCTCGAACTCGTCGTCGCCGATGCCCAAGGCTTCGGACTTGGTCTTCTGTCCCGATGCAGTGCGCAGGATCAGGTCGAAGATGCGCTTGCCGTTATCCTGAATCGTCTCCTCACCGTCGACGACCGTGCCGCAATTGATGTCCATGTCGTCAGTCATGCGTCGATAGAGGGAGCTATTCGTTGCAAGCTTGAGTGATGGCGTGGGTTTGCAACCGAACACGCTGCCGCGGCCGGTGGTGAAGCACAGCACATTGGCGCCGCCGGCTACCTGGCCGGTCGCCGAGACGGGGTCGTAGCCGGGCGAATCCATATAGACGAAGCCCTTGGCGGTGATCGGCTGTGCGTATTCGTACACATCGACGAGGTTGGTCGTGCCGCCCTTCGCAACTGCACCCAGAGATTTCTCCAGGATGGTGGTGAGCCCGCCCGCCTTGTTGCCGGGCGATGGATTGTTGTTCATCTCACCGCCGGTGCGAGCACAGTGATCCTCCCACCACTTGATGCGGCGCACGATCTTCTCGCCTACTTCTTTGCTGACCGCGCGGCGCGTCAACAGGTGTTCAGCGCCATAGATCTCCGGCGTCTCCGACAGCACAGCGGTGCCGCCATGACGCACCAGCAGATCGACCGCCGCACCCAGCGCCGGATTGGCCGAGATGCCGGAATAGCCGTCTGATCCGCCACACTGCAACGCGAGGATCAGTTCGCTGGCCGGGATCGGCTCGCGCTGGACGTTGTTGGCCTCGGGCAGCAGCTCCTTCAGGAAGCCGACGGCGCGCATTACCGTTCTGGAGACGCCGCCTTCGTCCTGGATCGCCATCGGGATCAGCTTCGGCCCTTCCTTCAGTCCCTCGGCATTCATCAAGCCTGCGATCTGGTTGGTCTCGCAGCCCAGCCCCAGCACGACAACGGCCGCCATGTTGGGATGGCGCGTGTAGCCGGCGAGCGTGCGGCGGAGCACGTCCATCTCGAGACCCGACGCCGCCATGCCGCAGCCCCCGCCATGCGTCAGCGGCACGACGCCGTCGATATTGGAATATTGCGCGAGCATGGGTTCGAGCCTGGCCGCGATCATGCGGCTGGTCGCGGCCGAGCAGTTCACCGTGGTGACAATGCCGATGTAGTTGCGCGTCGCCGCGCGGCCGTCGGCGCGGCGATAGCCCATGAAGGTCGCGGCCGGCGTGATGTAGTCGGTCGGCCGGGCGTCGGCGCAGAAGGCATAGTCGCGCTCGAAGTCACCCATCACACAGTTGTGCGTGTGGATGTGTGCGCCGGGGGCGAGATCCTCGGTCGCGAAGCCGATGATCTGGTTGTACTTGCGCAGCGGCTCGCCCTGCTTCACCGCGCGGGTCAGGATCTTGTGGCCCGGTGGCACGCGCGTCGCTGCCGCCACCTCGCCCTCGATCCGGGTGCCGGGCAGGATGTCCATGCGCGCCACGACGACGTTGTCGGCCGGATGCAGCCGGATGGTGAGCGGTGCCGCCATTGTGGTTTCCTCCGATAGTCGCAGGCTACTCGCTGGCGGCGCGCCACTCCAGTGGCGTGTCGTGCTCTTCCGGACTCTCTTGAGCGCGCCGGGAGCCGCGCGGTCCGGAAGACCTGAAATGACGCGCCACTGGAGTGGCGCAAAGAAAAGCGGGCCCGCCTTGCGGGCCCGCCCTTCCTACGCGACGCAACGCAACGCTTGTCTAGCGACGACGGTTGTCCCAGGCATCGAAGGCGTTGGGCACGCCGTCGTGATCGCGGTCGCCCCAGGCGCCGTTGCGCCGGTTGTCGTACCGGTCGTAGCGGTTCGGGATGCCGTCGCCGTCGCGGTCCCAGCGGCTCGGCGTATACTGCCAGCGGTTGTTGACCTGCACCCAGGCCGGCGCCACGTAGCGGTAGCCGGGGCGTGCGGTCAGCCATTGACCCGGACGCCACACGTACTGATCGTGGATCAGCTCGTAGTGGCCCGGCGACCAGATGTAGCCGGAGCGCGGCGCCGGCACGACCTCGTAGCGAGGCGGCGGAGGCGGCGACCCGAACGTGATGGTCACCTGCGCGTCAGCCGGTGTGAACGGCGCCGTAACGACCGTCGCCGTCGAGAAGAACGCGGCGGCGGCCAGGGACGTGATCGCCAAACGCTTCAACATGACTTGCCTCCTTCTGCGCGACCCACTGACGGGCACCGCGCTGGTGAAGGGTATTACGCAAGCCATCCCTCGGGCGTTTCGGGCCAATCGGAGGAATTCAGGCGCCCATTCCGCCGCTTTTTCGCCATCGTCAGGTTCCCACCAGTAGCAATATGACGCCGGCGACGCTGACGACGATTCCCAGCAGGCCGATCACGTGCAGCTTCTCATCGCGCAAAAGGAAGTAGCTCAGCACGACGGCGATCAACGGAAAGATGGCGACCAGCGGCGCCACCACGGTGATCGAGCCCAGGCCCAGCGCCGCGTAAAGAAGAAAGGTCGCCGTGCCGTTCGACATGCCGACACCGATGAACCACAGCAGGCCGACGCGATCGGGCGGACCGGCGGCGAGCGCGCGTCGACCGACCAGCAACAGGATCACCACCGTCGACAGCGAATAGCCTATCGCGGCTGCTGCCAGCGGCTCGTGCCAGATCGCCAGCGCCGCCTTGATCGCGGGCTGGATGGCGCCGCGCACAAGGGCGGCGGCGAGCGGGAGCCCCAGCACCCAGACCGGCCACTGCCGGCCGCCGGCGCCGCCGCGTAGCGCCATCAGGGCGACATCCATCACGACCAGCAGCAGCCCCGCGACCTGTCCCGGGCCGATGCGCTCGCCGAGAAGAAGGACGGCGAACAGCACGGCAAAGAGCGGCGTGACATTGCCCGCGGCACCGGCGACGGCAGGGCCCAGCAGCTCGTTGGAGCGGACGGACAGGATCGACACCACGACCGGAAAGACGCAGCCGACGCCGGCAAAGATCAGCGCCGCCCGCCAATCGAAACCCTGCCAGTCGACGAACAGCAGTGCGCCCACCCACGCTGCCACCATTGAGCTGCCGATGGTGTAGATCGGCGAGCGCCAGGACGGAACGGTGCGCAAGCCGTACTGGGTCAGGATCAATGCCAGGGCGAAACAGAATGCCGCACCCAGTGCCAATAGGGTGGGGGCCAGGATGGCCGCGTCGGTCATGGTCTGCTAGAAGCGCCGGCTTCCGACCGGAGAACTCAGGAAAATGGACACGCTCACCTACTGGAACGGCACCTGGCACGAGGGCAACCCGGCAATCCTGGGCCCGCGCGACCACGCCTTCTGGCTGGGCTCGATGGTATTCGACGGTGGCCGCGCCTTCGAGGGCTGCGGGCCGGATCTCGATCTCCATGCGGAACGCGTCGTGCGCTCGGCGCGCGCGCTGGGTCTCAAGCCGACCAAGACGGCCAAGGAAATCCTCGACCTGATGCACGAGGCGGTCCGCCGCTTCGGGCCCAAGGCCGAGCTCTATGTGCGGCCGATGTTCTGGGCGACCAAGGGCGGCCAGGGACCGATCTCGGTCGACGGCGATTCGACCCAGTTCCTGCTGTGCGTCTATCACTCGCCGATGCGCGCCGGCACGCCGCTGACGCTCGGCCTCTGCCGCTCGATCCGCCGGCCGACGCCGGAGAGCGCGCCGACGGACGCCAAGGCAAGCTGCCTCTATCCCAACTCCAGCCGCGGCGTTGCCGAGATGCTTGAGCGCGGTTTCCAGAACGGCATCGTGCTCGATGCGCTGGGCAACGTGGCCGAGACCTGCAGCTCCAACATCTTCCTGGCCAAGAACGGCGTGGTCAGCACGCCGGTGCCCAACGGCAGCTTCCTCGCCGGCATCACGCGCAACCGCACGGTGAAGCTGCTGCGCAATGCCGGCATCACGGTCGATGAGCGCACGGTGACGACGGCCGACCTCGACAATTGCGACGAGATGTTCACCACCGGCAATGCCGGCAAGGTGCAGCCGGTCAGCCGCTACGAAAGCCGCGACTTGCAGCCCGGCCCGATCGGCCGGCAGGCGCACGAGCTGTACATGGCGTTCGCGCGGACGCAGCGGGTGATCTGAGCCTCATGTCGTCCTGAGCGCAGCGAAGGCCTGCCCTGAGCAACGCTCAGGATGACAGTGACTTCGAACCTCTCACGAGTGGCAACACGAGCAGCGCCAACGCGGTAATCGCCGCCAGCATCGCCCAGGCCTCGTTGATGGCGCCGACCATGCCGGCGCGCTCGACCAGCGGACGCACCGTCTCGATCACGGCGGCATCGATCGTGCGGGTCGTGGCGGTCGCGACAGTCTCGGCCGGGATGCCGACCAGCGGCGCGACCGAGACGTCGCCGCGTTTCAGGCGCTGGCCGATCTCCTCGGCGAGGATCGGCGCGCGGCCGTAGATGACGGTGTCGATCAGGGCGAGCCCGATCGCGCCGCCGAGGTTGCGCATCAGGTTGAAGAGGCCGCTCGCATCGGCGACGCGTTCGGGCGGGAACTGGCCGAGCGCAAGTCGGGTCGGCGGCAGCAGGCAGAACATGATGGCCGAGCCGCGCAGGATTTGCGGCACTAGCATCTCGTCGAAGTCGGTCTCCCAGGTCTGGAAGGCGCTCCAGCCGAGGCCGAGAGCGAACAGCGAGAAGCCGCCCAGCATCAGCAGGCGGCCATCGACGCGACGCTCGAGCTCGACGGCGATGGGCGCGGTGACGAGCTGGGCCACGCCCGTCACCAGCATGACGCGGCCGATGTCGAGCGGGCCGTGCTCGCGCACGAAGCCCAGGAACACCGGCATCAGATAGACGGAGCCGTAGAGCCCGATGCCCAGGGTGAAGGAGAGAAAGCAGCCGATCGCGAAGTTGCGGTCGGCGAGCGCGCTCAAGTCGACGATCGGTTGCGAGCGGCCAAGGCTGCGGCGGACGAAGGCGAAGCCCGCGAGCAGCGACAGGGCGAGCAGGCCCAGCACGCGCAGCGAGGCCCAACCGTGCTTGGGCGCGTCCTTCAGCCCGATCTCGAGCGCCGCCAGCGCAATCGCCATCAGGATGAGGCTGGCGACGTCGAGCGTGCGGGCATGCGTGTATTCGCCCGCTTCGCGCGGCAGGAAGAGCGCGGCAATCGCGGCGGCGATGATGCCGGGCGGGACGTTGACCAGGAACAGCCAGTGCCAGGACCAGGTCTGGGTGATATAGCCGCCCACCAGCGGCCCGACGGTCGGCGCCAGCACGGCCATCACGCCGGCCAGCGTCGTGGCGATGCCCTGCTGACGGAAGGGAAAGAGCAGGAAGACGGCAGAGAATACCGAGGGGATCAGGACGCCGCCGGCGAAGCCCTGCACCACCCGCGCGACGATCAGCGTCTCAAAGCCGTGGCTTGCCGCGCAGGCCGCCGAAGCGAAGGTGAACAAGGTGAGTGCGCCGACGAACAGCCAGCGCAGGCTGAGCACACGCGTCAGAAGGCCGGTCAGCGGGATCGCGATCACCTCGGCGATGAGATAGGCCGTCTGCACCCAGCTCATCCGGTCGGGCGCGATCGACAGGGCCTCGCTGATCTCGGGCAGCGACGTGACGACGATCTGGATGTCGAGCACGGCCATGAACATGCCGAGCGTCATGGCCGAGAAGCCGACCCAGGTGCCGGCGTTCGCTCCTCGCCCGTCGGTCATTGCCTGAGCGCCGCCTCTTCCGCGTGGATGCGGATCCACAGCACCAGGGCGTTCAGACCTGAGAACACGATGCCGTACCAGACAAGGCCAAACACCAGCGGCAGCACCAGGATCTCGGCGGCAACGATGCAGTAGTTGGGATGCGACACGAAGCGGTACGGTCCCTCCCTCACCGGCGGCACGCCGGGCAGCACGATGATGCGCGTCGTCCAACGCGGCCCAAGGGTGGCGATCACCCACACGCGCAATCCCTGGAGGACGACGAATACGGCCAGCCAGGCCAGGTTCACGCCGACATCCGCGCGCCAGACCGCGAGATACCAGAGACCGGAGAGCCACGCGGCATGCAAGGCAACGATCAGCGGATAGTGACCGGCCGCGACTTCGTGCGCCCCCTGGGCCAGCAGGCGTTCGGTATTGCGTCGCGACAGCACGAGCTCGCCAAGGCGCTGCAGGGTCACCAAACCGAGAATGGCCCCTGCCAGGAGCATCACGCGGCTCGCGCGAGCGACAGGCAGCTGCAGGTGAAGCCCGGTCCCAGCGCCGTCAGCACGGTGCGCTGCGGCAGCCGCTGCTTCGCCAATCGGTCGAGCACGAACAGCACGGTCGGCGCCGACATGTTGCCGTACTCCTCGAGCACGGCGCGCTCATGATCGAGCGTGCCCTGGTCGAGGCGCAGCGTGCTTTCCAGCGCAGTGATCACCTTGGCGCCGCCGGGGTGGCAGGTGAAGCGGTCGACCGACGCGCGCTCGACGCCGACGCGCACCAGGATGCCGTCGACCGCCGCGCCGACATGCTCCTCGGCGAACGGCGGGATGGCGCGGTCGAAGATGACGCCGAGCCCGGTCGGATCGACCTTCCATCCCATGATGTCGAGGCTGTCGGGCCACAGATGCTCGCCGGCGCCTTCGATGCGCGCCAAGCCCGTCTCGCCGGTGCGCACGACGCAGGCCGCCGCGCCATCGCCGAACAACGCGGTCGCCACCATGTTGGCGCTGGTGAGCTGGTCCATGCGGAAGGCCGCGGTGCAGATCTCGATCGCCACCAGGAGCACGGTCGAGCCCGGCCGCGCCCGCGCCAGGCGATCGGCGATCGCCAGGCCCGAGACGCCGCCGGCACAGCCCAGGCCGAACACCGGCACGCGCTCGACGTCGGAGCGGAAACCCATGCGGCCGGCGACGCGCGCCTCGAGGCTGGGCGTGGCGATGCCGGTCGAGGAGATCGTGACGATGGTGTCGACGTCGCTTGCCTCGCATCCGGCATCGGCCAGCGCGCGCGACGCCGCCGCGACGAACAGATCCTGGGCGCCGGCGAGATAGGCGGCGTTTCGCTCCGGCCAGTCGAGGTCGGAAAAGTACCAGTCGATCGGCTTCACCGTGTAGCGCGTGCGGATCCCGGACGTCTCGAACACCGGCGCCATGCGCTCGAAGGCGGCGTAGCGATGGGCGAAGATGCGGCGCGCCGCCGTCGCCGCGTCGGACTGCAGTAGGCGGTGCGGCGGCACGGCGTGGCCGATGGAGAGCAGCGTTGCATCGTTCGGCATCGGCTTCCTCATGGTCGTCTCTAGCAGATCATCGACGTTGCCAGTCACCGCAAGTCACGATAGCGCGAAGGCCTCCTCCTGTGCTGCCATGATCTCCGCACATTTGGAGGACCAATGCTGCTTGTCGGAGTGAACCGCTCGCCCTACACGCGGCGCGTCGCCATTACACTCAAGGCCTACGGCCTGCCCTTCGAGCAGCGTGACCTTTCGGGATTCGGCAATCGTGCCGACGTCCGCGCCGCGAACCCGCTGGGGCGGATTCCGGCCCTGGTGCTCGACAATGGTGAAACCCTTTTGGACAGCGCCGCCATCATCGACCATCTCGACGAAATCGTCGGCCGCGAGCGGGCAATGACGCCACCCGGCGGGAGCCGACCGGCGCGCCGTGCTGCGCGTGGCGGCGCTGATGATGGGCGCCTGCGACAAGGGCCTGCACGCCGCCTACGAGCGCAATCACCATCCGCCGGAGAAGATGCACCAGCCGCGGATCGACGATTGCATGGTGCAGATGAAGCATGCGCTGGCCGCCGTCGAGGCGATGGTCGCGCCGGGGCAGGATGATCTGATGCTGGGCCGGCTCACCCAGGCCGACGTTACGGCCTTCATCGCCGAGCGGTTGGCGCGAGGCCTCAAGGTCGACACGGCGACCGAGATGCCGCGCCTGCAGGCGCACTGCCGGAGGCTCCTGGACCAGGACGCCTTCCGCTCGACCGAACCGTGACGAGCTATGGCCGCTGCTTACCCGTGTTCCGGTAGAGATTGGCCAAACGCGCGATCAGGAAGGCGACGTACATCACGCCCAGCACCTGCTCGATGATGATCAGGCTTCGCGCCATCCTCGAGACGGGCGTGATCTCGCCGAAACCGGTCGACGTCAGCACCGTGAAGGAGAAGTACATCATGGTCGGCCAGTCCAGGTGCTCGTCCGGCGCATGCACGGCAGCGGCATGGAAGGCGTGCGGCTGAAGCTGCTGCAGCCATCCGAACAGGCTTGCGAAGGTGAAGGCGATCAGGACATAAGCCGCGACTGCACCGAACACCTTGTCGGTGGTGATCGGGCGCCAATCCAGCACGTAGTAGAGCAATCCGGTCGTCACGCCGCCGAGGAAAGCTGCTGTGACGATCAGCGTCACCGGCCGCAGCCAATGCTCGCCGAGGCGGTCAACCGCGACGGCATTGACGGTGAACAACGCCAGCAGGCCGAGGACCAGCAGCGTCGCCCGCCCCGCCCTCAAGGCCCACATGGCGAGCATCAGGATGACGACCAGTCCGAGCGCCAGGAACACGGCGCCAAACGATTCAGCCACCAGGGGATTGACCAGAATGAACAGGCAGAGCGCCACCAGCAGCACGCCGCAACGGTTGCGCCGCATGTAGGCGATGCGGCGCTTCATTCGGAAATCGACAGGCATAGCGGCTACTTCCACTCCGCCAGTTCGACGGTGATGTCCTCCGGCCCCTCGAGGAACACCAGCCTGCGGTCGTGGAAGGTCATCGGGCGGTTGCGCAGGCGCACACCCGCCGCCATCACCTTGGCGATCAGGGCGTCAATGTCCGAGACGGAGAAGCAGATATGGTTGAAGCCGATGCGGTCGAGCCGGGCGATGTCGCCTTCCCGCTTCACCGGCGGATTGAGGAAGTGCAGGAGCTGCACCTCGAGCCGAGGGGCGGAGTCCTTCAGCACCAGGGTGATATGGCGGGCCTCGAGGTTGGCGATGCCCATGTACTGGTCCATCACCGGACCCTTGATCACCACGTCCTTGTCGAGTTCGAAGCCCAGCAGGGTGAAGAAGCGGATGGCGGCGGCAGGATCGGTCACGGCCACGGTGACGTGGTCGAAGTGTCTTAGCATCCCGCCATGTTAGCACCGGAACAGAGACGGCGGTCGTTCGTTGTTGGCGGATGCAAATCCAGGTCGTGTGCTGCCATCCCCTGACCGACAGCTATGACCACGCGCTCTTCCGCGCCGTCATCGGCACCCTTGAGCAGAACGGCCATGGCGTCGTGGCGACGGATCTCTATCGCGAGGGCTTCGCGCCGGCGATGACTGTCGAGGAACGCCGCACCTACATGGGCAACGACTACGACGCGAGCGCCGTCGCCCGCTACGTCGAGATCCTGAAGCAGGTCGACGGCCTGGTCCTGTGCTTCCCGCACTGGTGGTTCGCCATGCCGGCCATGCTCAAGGGCTGGGTCGATCGCGTGTGGGGTCCCGGCATCGCGTTCACCTACGATCCCGACGACGGGCACCTCAGGCCCAGCCTGCGCAACATCAAGCTGTTCGGCGTGGTCACCAGCTACGGTTCGTCATGGTGGATCGTGCGCGTCTTCGCCGGCGACGCCGGGCGCAAGGTGCTGATGCGGGGCATGAAGCCGTTGTGCGCCAAGGACGTGCAGTCCTTCTATCTCGCCCATTACAGCATGGACGCGTCCACCCCCGCCTCGCGCGACGCCTTCCTGGAAAAGGTCCGGCGCCGCATCGGCCGCATCTGAGCAGCAACCAAGCGGCATGAATGGCGTTCCTGTCGCTGATGGAGGTCGCCATGTGGCGTAAGTGTTTGATTTCACTAGGACTTTTAGGAGTGGTCGTGACCGCCTGCGATTCCCCGCTGGTCGCTGGGCGCGATCCCAGCGACTACGACGTGGTCGCGCTGATCGCGGGGTAAAACTGCCGCTAGCGACCGAGCAGAAGCCCGACGGCCGCGCCAACGCCTATCCCCAGCAATGTCAACGCAAAGAAGGCGCCGAGCCAGAGGAAGCCCCGCTTGAGATGGTGGCGTCCCTGGTCGGGGAGTTCGTGCCATCGCAGACCGCTGGAAAAGACGGCGGGTCTGCGGACATGGCCCGCCGCCTGGGCGCGATGCGTCGCCAGCCATGCATGCACCATGTGCCACAGGCCGCCGATCAGGGCGGCGATTCCCAGGATCCAGAACGGCGCGAACAGCAGCCAGATTTCGATGTCGGTATTCACGATCACAGTTAGGCCACAGCACGAAGCCGCCGTCGATACGTAAAGCTACATGACAATATCCAAACGGGGTATCTTCACATGACGAAATACGTGGTCCTGGCCGCCATCCTCCTCGGCACCACGGCCTGCGGCGATACCTGGGGCCAGCGCGCCGTCACCGGCGGCGGCATCGGCGCCGGCTCGGGCGCGATCATCGGCGCCCTGACGCCGATCGGCCTCCTGCCCGGCGCCCTTGTCGGCACAGCGGTCGGCGCCGGCGTGGGCGCGGCGACGACTCCCCGCTACTGATCATCTTCTCCCGACGTCACCACGTCTCTTTCCACGGCCTGAGATCCATCTCGAAGGTCCAGGCTGAGCGCTTCTGCCGGTGGATCTGCCAGTAGACCTCGGCGATGTCGTCCGGAGCCACGATGGCGTCGGGTCCGGCGTTGTAGCGCTCGGGAAAGTTGGCCTTGATCCATTCGGTATCAATGGCGCCGTCGATCACGACATGGGCGACGTGGATGTTCTGCGGCCCGAGCTCGCGCGCCATCGATTGCGCCAGCGCGCGCACGGCATGCTTGCCGCCTGCGAAGGCCGAAAAGCCGCGGCCGCCGCGCAGGCTGGCGGTGGCGCCCGTGAACAGCATGGTGCCCCGGCCGCGCGGCATCATCGCCTTGGCAGCCTCGCGCGCGGTCAGGAATCCCGCGAAGGCCGTCATCTCCCAGACCTTGCGGTAAACCCGAGCCGTCGTGTCTCGGATGTCGAAGCGCACGTTGCCGCCGATGTTGAAGACGAAGACTTCGATCTCGCCGATCTCGGTCTCGATCTCGCGGAACAGTTTCAACACCTGATCCTCGTCGCGGGCGTCCGAGCCGAAGGGATGGACCTTGCCACCCTCCTCGGTGATCTGAGCCACCAGGTGCTTCAGCTTATCGGCGCTGCGTCGCGTCACCACCGCGGTGTAGCCCTCGCGCGCAAAGCGACGGGCGATAGCACCGCCCGTCGCATCGCCCGCGCCGATCACGACACAGACCTTGTCTCTCGCCATGGGCGGTCTCCTTCGCCGCCAATCTGTCGGCGGCCGGCAGACCGCTCAAGGGAGATTACGTCATGACCGGCTGAGCCGTCCGAGTGGCGACCAGGCCGGCCTTGCGGCGGATGTCGGCCGTGGTCAGGCCTTCGCCGTCGGGCCGCCAGCCCGGCGGGCCAAACACGTACATCCAGGCCTCGGCCAGCGAGCGGGCGGAGCGCACGTCCTTGAAGAGGCCGACCCACGGCATGAAGTTCAGGACCAACGGATTGCGCGAAGAGACATCCGGCGTGACGGTGCCGTAGTCGCAGGGCACTTCCTTGCGCTCCGGGATGTACGTTCCGAACAGGCGGTCGAACACGATCAGCACGCCGCCATAATTGGCGTCGAGATACTGCGGATTGCGGGCGTGATGCACGCGGTGGCTCGAGGGCGTGTTCAGCACGTACTCCACCCAGCCCAGCCGTGGTATCCAGTCGGCGTGCAGCCAGAACTGGTAGATCAGGTTCAGGAACAGCGCCGAGAGCACGACGGTCGGCGTGAAACCGAGCAGCACCAGCGGCGTGAAGAACAGCGCCGTCCCGGTGAAACGGCCGAACCAGCCGAGGCGATAGGCGGCGGCCAGGGCAAGCTGGTTGGGCGAGTGATGGACCTGATGCGACATCCAGAACCAGCGCACGGTGTGGCTGGTGCGGTGATACCAGTAATAGAAGAATTCCAGTCCGACGAAGAGCACGACGACCGACCACACGCTGTCGAGCGACAGCGTGAACAGCCGGTGATCGTAGGCCCAGGCCAGGTAGGGCGCGGCCAGCGCGTAGGGGATGAGGCCGAGCACGCGGCGACCGGCAAGGTCGCCGAGCGAGCAGGCCCAGGATTTCCAGTCATAGCCTTCGCGGCGGGTCCGCTGGAGCCACAACGCCTCGAGAATGCCGGCGCCGATCACGATCGGCAGGATGATCAGGTAGAGAGTGCCGATTTCTTCCATGTCGCTATATTATGAGCTTTGCTCATATTCTGTACTCGCTTTTGCCGAGAGCGCCGACGCCATGACCGTCCACCGCCAAACTCCTGAAAGAAAAAGACGAATTCCGCGCCAGGCACGCGCCAACGAAACCGTGGCGCTGATCCTCGAGGCGGCGGCTCAGATTCTCGAAGCCAACGGAATCGAGGCTTTCACGACCAACACGGTGGCCGAGCGTGCCGGCGTCAGCATCGGCACGCTCTACCAGTATTTCGCCGACAAGCAGGCGATCCTGTTCGCGCTCGGCCGACAGGAAGTACAGTCGACCCTGGCCGAGCTGCGGCGGCCCGAGGGCCACCAGACGCCGGAAGAGCGCGTACGTTACACGGTGCGGGCCATCATCAATGCCTTTCGCGGTCGCATGCGCGTGCGCAAGGCAGTGGTTCAGGCGATCCTGGCGCAGGGCACGGGCATAGAAGCAATGACGCCGGTCGCTGCCTTCATCGCGGACTATCCGAGGAGCCTGATACCCGCCCTGACCAACGAACAGGTGTTCGTCCTGTCGCGCGCCCTGCTCGGCACGATCCGCGCCGCCGTCCTGGAGGAGCAACCGTTCTTCCGCAGCCGCGCATTCGAGGACGAGCTGGTGCGCCTGGGCGCCTCCTATCTCTGCTCCGTGATCGCCTCAACGGCTGGCAGCACAAAGGGATAGAAGGCTGTGCCGTGAGGCCAGCAGGCGATTCCTGGTGCCTTTTTCGCTTGCCTCCTCTCCGCTACCTTCGGCGTGGGGGCCACTTCGTCATGCAGCTGCAACGACCGTCACTGTCCGGGACGCCGCTTTCGTCCCGGCGTGCCGCAATTACCGCGATCATCGCGTGCTTGCTGCCGCCGGCACCGCGAGCCTTTGCGCAATCGCCGCCTCGCGCCGCCACGCTCCCGGTCATCGGCTTTCTCGCGACGGCAATCCAGGCGTCGAGCCGCTACGATTCGATGCAGGATGCCTTTCGCGAGGGCCTCAAGAGCGAGGGCTACGCCGAGGGTGTCAACGTCACCTTCGAGACCATCGTCGAGCCGGACGTCGCGAAGTTGCGGGATACACTCGGCCGGCGGCCGCCGGATCTCCTCGTTGCCGGCGGCGCCTCGGCCATCGTCGCCAAGACGGTGGCGCCCAACGTTCCGTTGGTCTTCTCCGTCGCCTTCGACCCGGTCGAGGCAGGTCTCGTCACGAGCCTCAGTCGGCCCGGCGGCAATGCCACGGGGGTTACGACGCTTTCGGCCCAGGTGCTCGACGCCAAACGCCTGGAATACCTGCGCATGCTGTTCCCCGATACGCGGCCGATCGGCGTTCTGCGCAATCCCACGGGACCAGCCAGCACTGCCCGGCTCGCGGCGTTCCTGGAAGCTGCCCGAGCCATGGGCCAGCCGTTGGAGGTCGCCGACGCCAGCCGCGTCGACGAACTGGGCTCCGCAATCGCCAACCTCGCGGCCCGCGGCGCCGCTGCACTGCTCATCATGGCGGACCCCGATCTCATGGCCTTCCATCCCGAGCTCGCCCGGCTCGCGACCGCAAATCGCCTGCCTTCCATCTCCGGCTGGCAGAGCTTCGCGACCTCGGGCGGCCTCATGGCGTTCAACCCGGACAACCTCGATTCGGCGCGGGAGACGGGCGCCTATGCCGGCCGGATCCTGAAGGGCGCGAGGCCGGCGGAGCTTCCCGTGACCCAGCCGACGCGATTCAATCTTACCGTCAATGCCAGGGCCGCGCGGCAAATCGGGATTTCCCTTCCCGACCGGTTGCTGGCGCTGGCCAACGACGTCATCGAATGAGTGAGCCGGACGCAGCCTTGACCGCACCGGCGAGCGGGGCTGCAGACCGGCGCGAGCCCGTGCCGTCGCTGATCGGCACGCGGCTCTTTCGCAAGTACGTGCTGCTGTTCATGTCCGTGGTATCGCTGGCGCTCTTTGCCAGCGGCCTGACCGAGCTCTGGTTCACGCATGCCGAATCGGAAGCGGCCCTGATCCGGCTGCAGCGCTCCCAAGCCAGCGCAACCGCCGACAAGATCGGCCAGTTCCTGAAGGGGATCGAGGATCAGCTCGGCTGGACGACCCAGCTTCCCTGGCATGCGGCCACGCTAGACGCGCGATGGTTCGACGCGCAGCGCCTGCTGCGGCAGGCTCCGGCGGTCGCAGAGATCGTCGAGGTGGATGGCGAGGGCCGCGAGCAGCTCCGGGTGTCGCGCATCTTGCCCGACGTCATCGGCAGCGGCACCGACCTCTCCCGCCGCCGCGGCTTCGTCGAGGCGTTGCGCGACAAGGTGCACTACAGCCCGGTCTACTTTCGCGGCGGCTCCGAGCCGTTCCTCTCGCTGGCCGTCGCGGGCACGCATCGCGACGCGGGTGTCGTCTTCGCCGAGGTGAACCTTCGGTTCATGTGGGATGTCGTCGCCGCGACCAAGGTCGGCGACGAGGGTCGCGTCTTCGTGGTCGATCGCGACGGACGGCTCATCGCCCATTCCGATCCGGTGCTCCCGCTGCGCGATCTCGACCTCACCGCGCTGCCGCAGGTGAGCGCGGCACTTGCCGGCCGGGCGCAACCCAATTCGGATGCGCGCGGACTCGATGGGCAACCCGTGCTCAGCGCCCATGCGCCGGTCCCTTCGCAGGGCTGGCTTGTCTTCGTCGAAGTGCCGCTGGCCGAGGCCAATCGGCCGCTCTATGCCGCGACCGCGCGTTCGATCGGCTTGCTGGCAGCGGCGCTGGCATTTGCCTTCCTCGCCGCCTTCTGGCTCGCGCACCGTATGGTCGTCCCCATCGCAGCGCTGGGCGCCGGCGCAGCGCGACTCGGGCTCGGCCGGCGCGGCGAGCGCATCGCCATCAAGACGGATGACGAGCTTGAGACGCTGGCGCAGCAGTTCAACGACATGGCGGAGCGACTGGAAGCTTCCCATGGCGAGCTCGAGCGCAAGGTGGCGGAGCGAACGCGCGAGCTCGGCCGTCTCTACGCCGAGCTCCAGGAGACGAACCGGCAGCTCGAGGATGCCAACCGCGCCAAGTCCCGCCTGCTTGCCGCGGCGAGCCACGATCTGCGCCAACCCTTGCATGCGCTCGGCCTGTTCGCCGCACAGCTCGGCATCGAGACGAATCCCGACGAGCGCACCCGTCTTGCCGAGCGGCTGGACCGCGCTGTCGGCGCGATGAACGAACAGTTCAACGCCCTTCTCGACATCTCGCGGCTCGAGGCGGGAACGCTGGTGCCGGAGATCTCGGCCTTTCCGGCCGCCGACCTGTTGCAGCGCGTCGAAGGCGCCTTCGCCGGGCCCGCCCGCGAAAAGGGTCTCTCGTTCCGCATGGTCGAAAGCTCGGCCTGGATCCGCAGCGATCCGCTCCTGCTGGAACGCATCATCGCCAACATTGCCGCCAACGCGGTGCGCTACAGCAGGACGGGCGGCGTTGTCATAGGCCTGCGCCGGCGCGGGCAGCGCCTTCGCATCGACGTATGCGACACCGGTCCCGGCATCCCGACGGAGTGGCAGGCGCGCATCTTCGAGGAGTTCGTTCAGTTGCCTGGTGCCGGCGAGCGTCGTTCGGCGGGCCTCGGATTGGGCCTTGCGATCGTCAGCCGGCTTTGCCGATTGCTCGATCACGAGATCCGGCTGAGCTCCGTGCCGGGACGAGGCTCGCGCTTCTCGGTCGTCGTACCCATCGCCGATCCGGCAGCAGTGCGCGAAACAGCCGGCAGCCTTCCCAAAGCCATCCCTGAGCCGGCGGGAACGGTGCTGGTCATCGACGACGACGAGCTCGTGCTCGAGGGGATGGGCGGCGTGCTGAGCGGCTGGGGCTATCGCCCTCTGCTGGCGCGATCGTCAGCCGAAGCCCGGCAGCTCGTGGCGGCTGAAGCGGAGTCTCCTGCGATCGTCATCTGCGATTGCCATCTGTCGCCTGCAGAAAGCGGCATCGAGACGATCGCCGTGATTCGTGCAAAGGCCGGGCGTCGGATTCCCGCCTTCCTCATGACGGGCGATACGACCGAAGACCGTGCGCGGGAGGCGGCTGCGGCCGGCCTGCACCTTCTACGCAAGCCCGTGCCGCCCATGGCGTTGCGCGCGATGATGATGCAGCTCCTCAAGGCGCCGGCCATGCAAGGCTAGTTTAGAGCATTGGCGGCGCAAGTCGGCAAAACCGTTCCTCCCTACGCGAAGCCGAGGAGGAGTGCGATTCGGCCAGCGTCGATATCGCTCTAACGCTTGTCGCTGTCAGCTATGGCCCAGCCCCTGCGGTTTGCCGCGGCCACTGCGGCCGTTCGATTGTGAGCGCCGAGCGCCTTCAGGATCGCAGTGACATGGTTCTTGACCGTGGGTTCGGCGAGGTCGAGCCGATGTCCGATGGCCTTGTTGCTCAAGCCTTGCATCAGGAGCGCCAGCACTTCCTGCTGTCGCTCGGAGAGCCCGGCGGCTTGCAGCGGTGCGGAGGCGCTTTCGGCGCCGGGCCTGCCCCCGTGGGCCAGTATCTCGGGCGGCACGTAGATGCCGCCC
>JAEZHS010000704.1 GCA_023436825.1 Pseudomonadota bacterium
CCGATGCCCTGGTTGACCACGACGAAGTCGTCGCCGTAGGCGGCATGCAGGCGGCGCGACAGCACGTCGGGCCAGCGGTCGTCACCGTTGATGGTGGTGCCCGTGCCGTCGGTGATGGAATCGCCGAATGCCACGATGACCTGGGCCTTCGCCGGCAGGTTCATGTCGACCTCGTCGAGGAAGTACCAGGACGTCGTCGAATAGGGGAATGCGCTCTCGCCTTCGTCCTTGCCGTGTGGGCCGGAACCGGGCGGCGCCAGATAGGAGGTCTGCAGGGCCTTGGCGTGCCAGGTCATCGGGCCGCTCTCGCCCACGACATGGAAGCTGACGGCGAGCTTGCGTCCCTTGAGCAGCGGACTGGCTGGGTTGGCAACGAAAGGCAGCGCCACCGGATCGCTCACCACGCTCTGGCCGGGCGGCACCGTCACGCTTTTCTGGCCGCCGAACAGGACCGGCTGGCTGGTGCCCTTCAACACGGCCGCGCCGCTCTCCTGCAGGCCGACATAGGCGTCGCTGAACGTCACCGGCTTGGCGCCGAAGGCGTTCGACAGCCGGATGCGGGTCTGCGGTCCCCAGACGTCGGGCTTGACGATTAACCGGAGGGTCTGGTCGCGCGCGCCCTGCTCGGCGACGGGGAAGGCGAACTTGAGCTCGGGTTGCGCGGTCGGATTGCCGACCGGGTAGGGGCCGTGTGCCGAGCCCGTCCAGGCCGCAACCCATTGAGCGTTCGCTGCACCTGTCGGCAGCAAGGGCGCGCAGAGAATCGTCAACAGCAACAGGAGCCGTCTCATCGCATCCTCCGTATCTCCTTGTGGTTATCGCCAGTCTGGCGGTGATGGCGAGGCGGTGGCAAGCAGGCTAGCTTTCGACGATGAGTTACGAGATTTCCGTCGCCAGTTCCGACGATGTGCAACTGATGGCGCGCTGGGCCGCCGACGAAGGCTGGAATCCCGGCAAGACCGACGCCTATGCCTTCTTCGCCACCGATCCCGAAGGGTTCCTGCTTGGCCGTCTCGATGGCGAGCCGGTGACCTGCATCTCGGTCGTGAGGTATGGCGAGGCCTTCGGCTTCCTCGGCTTCTACATCGCCCGCCAGGCCGCGCGCGGCAAAGGCTACGGCCTCCAGATCTGGAATGCCGGCATGGCGCGGATGGCCGGCCGCAATGTCGGGCTCGACGGCGTGCCGGCCCAGCAGGCGAACTATCGCAAGTCGGGTTTCCGGCTCGCCTGGAACAACATCCGCTACGAAGGCCCGCCGCCCGTCGGCGGGCCGCCGGCCGGCGTCAGCCTGGTCGATGCGCGCAGCGTGCCGTTCGACCGGCTTGCCGCCTACGACCGGCGCTTCTTCTGCGAGCCGCGCGACAGTTTCCTGGCGGCCTGGATCACGCTGCCCGAGCGCGCGGCCCTGGTGGCCCTGCACGACGGCAAGCTCGTGGGCTTCGCCGTCATGCGCTCATGCCGGACGACGTCGCGCGTCGGACCATTGTTCGCCCAGTCCCCCGACATCGCCGTGGCGCTGGTCTCGGCGCTGGCGGCGAAGATGGGTGCGACGGCGGTGGCGATCGACGTGCCGGACATCAACAGGCCCGGCGTCGCGCTGGTCGAAGCAGCCGGCATGAAGCCGTCCTTCGAGACCGCGCGCATGTATACCGGCGTCGATCCCGAGGTCGACCATGCCGGCCTGTTCGGCGTGACCAGCTTCGAGCTCGGTTAAGTCGATCGGCGTCCCGGCATCAGCGCCAGCCACAGCGCCACGACGGTCGAGGCGATCGCCGCCATCTGCAGGGGCGACAGCGGCTCGTGGAGCAGCAGCACGCCGCTCACGATGGCGACGATCGGGATCGCGATGGAGGAAAGCGCCGCGACCTGCGCCGGCAGGAGCTTCACCAGGGCGAACCAGGTGGCGGTGCCCAGCGCCATCGGGATGGCGCCGGTGTAGATCGTGGCGATGAGCGCCTTGGACGAGGGCCAGTGATCGGGGATGCCGTCGAACACCAGCGCCCCCAGCAGGATCGGCGGCAGGCTGATGACGACCTGCCAGAAGGTGAGCGACAGGCCCATGCCGGACCACACCGTGCGCTTGACGATGAAGGTGCCGATGGCCCAGCAGAAGCCCGCGAACAGGCCCCAGAACAGGCCCGCCGGCGCGCGCTCGTAGCTCGCGAAGTTGGGCATCATCAGCGCCAGCACGGCCATCGCCCCGATCGCGATGGCGGCGAGCAGGCGTCCGGTCAGGCGCTGCTTGAAGACGACGAACCCGATCAGCGCCACCCAGAGCGGCATGGTGTAGGCCAGCACCGAGGCATGGCCCGACGGGATGTAGAGCACCGCGAGCGCCGTCGTGAGGTTCCAGATCAGGATGTTGAACGCCGAGGCCGCGATCAGGGCGGGCCACTTGCCCGTGGGGACGGCGAAGCTTTCACCGCGCGCCAGCAGGATCGCCGCCAGCATCGTGACGCCGGCGATCATCGTGATGGCGCGGAAGGTCAGCACCGGCAGCTCGTCGAGCGCGATCCTGAACAGGGGCCAGTTGGTGCCCCAAACGAGGGTGAGCAGGGCCAGCAGCGCCAGCACCTTGGGCGATACGCGGTCCACGACGCGGGATCAGGCCTGGTGTTCTTCCGGCGCCTGCAGGACGCAGCCGTTGATGCGCCATGTGCCGTCGGGCAGCCGCACCATCGGATAGTAGGCGGTCACCGGCCGGCCGTCGGGGCCGACGACATGGACCTTCTGCGTGACCTGGCCGTGCAGGGTAACGATCTCGCGGAAGTCGAACTCGCGCGGGCGATAGACCGGCTGATAGCCCTGCCGGACCATGTCCATGAACACCTCGGAGGTGCCGAACATACCGCGGATGGAAGGCGAGGCGTAGCCGAAGGCGCCCTCGCCGTCGTCGCGGCGGAAGGCGTCGACCTGGGACTGGATGACGTCGCGAATGGCCGACCGGTCGGCCGCCGACAGGTCCTGCGCGAGCACAGGGGCGGCGAGACCGAAGACCAGCCCCACGACCAGCCCGACGAGGGCGAGAAGGGAAAAGGCCCTCGCCGGCCTGGTGGCGAACATCGCCCGTGCACCGCCAAAATTCGAGAGGCGGCTATGCTACTGGAAAGCCCGGAACAGGTCCAAGACGGCGATTTTCGAGCCGCGAGAAGGGGTTGCGGCCCCTTTGGGCCGGCCCCGGCGGCGGCGTCGCAGGGTCGTCACGCGGCTTGCATCCGCGGGCCGCTTTCACTAGGGTGCGCCCCTCTTCGCCGGACCCCTCGACGAGGCCGTCTGGCTACGCGCCCGTAGCTCAACTGGATAGAGCATCTGACTACGGATCAGAAGGTTAGGAGTTCGAATCTCTTCGGGCGCGCCATTTCTCAAAGCTCGTTCGTTCTAAGCTGGCCAACGTTTCAGGGCTGCTCGGCCAGGATCCACAGAGAGAACGGACAGAGGGAATCGGTCGCACGCGTTGAGACGTGCGAGCCACGCACTCCGCCCTGCCTGCGCTCGCTTAGCCAGTCGGCGACGGCCTTGGCGGACCACAGCCCACGTTCAAAGGGATGCGGGAAGTCCTTGGCGTATCGGCGCTTGCGGGCACGATTACGGCCGAACCGCTCGGCAGGCTTGCGGAAGACTGTCTCGATGTCGGCCGTCGGAAAAGGCGCCAATGGATCGACAACCGGATCGATGTCAGCAGATGCAACCACGGTCAGCTTCCTCGAGTCGCTCATACTCGCTCAACTCCGAGACTTGCGCCCATAGGCAACGGATGGAAGAGGAAGTTTAGGACGGCCGAAGGGTCGGATACCGTGGGATAGAATTCGGTTGGCCATCGCCGCACGATGCGTTCCGACGCCACAAGGAACGAGTCCTTGCGAGGTAATCCCATCGCAGAAGCGGTTTCATCACCCGAAGGTCGTAGGTTCAAATCCTGCTCCCGCAACCAAATCGATCCAAAACGCCCGCAACTTCAACGAGATGCTGGGGTTCTTGGCTCTGCGCTTCCGCACGTCCAGGTCAGCATTCTGCGACTTTACGCTTAATGGTGACGGCCAGCGAATGTCGGTTCCGGTGGTTGCGCTCCCCCGCAACCAGTTCATAAGTCGCGCGCCGTTCACATCGATCTTGCGACAGTCAGCTCATTATGCGTCCAATTACGGAACTCTCCGTCTTGCGCGGGCCGCCTTGCTCCGAGCGCCTTGGCAAGCGTGTCGCTCGGGCGTTCACCGAATGTCGCGGCATACGTCGCCGCGAAGCGGCTGAGGTGCCAGAAGCCGAGCTTGAAGGCGATGTCCGTCACCGTCGTGGCGGCCGACGGCTGGCGCAACAGGACGCGCGCCCGCCACAACCGGCGCCAGCGCAGGTATTCCCAGGGCGACTTTCCGGTCCTGAGCCGGACCACCGACTCGAGCGAACGCCTGGACGCGCCGCACTTGCGGCAGAGCTCGGCCATGTCGATGGGGTCGTCGCCGGCATCCTCGAGCGCATGCTCGAACCGCAGCATGATCCTGTTGTGCCGGCCGACCGTCGCCTGGTCGGGCCGGAAAGTACCCGGCTCGCCCATCGGCGCGACGGCCTCGAGCATCGCATTGCGTAGCGCGCCCCGGATCGCGGGCGATCGGAAGTCATCGGGGCGGGCGTCGAGCTCAGCCACCATCGTCTGGAAAAGTGTGACGAACTTCTGCCGCGGCACCGACGAGGGGACGCGCCAGCGGCCGGGGGTTGGGGTGCCCGATGGCCCAAAGGGCAGCTCCAACTCCGGCGTCCGGGTGAACAGCGCTGTCTCGAGGCCGAACGTCGTGACGCTGGCCGCGGCGGCGCTGCGCATGGTGCCGCCTTCGCCGGGCCGCACCGCCACGAGGTCGTCGGCCCCGACAGGTTCGCCGTTCGCCGAGCACCGCGGGCTCATGACATGCCAGACGCTAAAGTTCGGAGCGCGCTCGTCCGTCGTCACAACCGTCGCCTGGTCGACCTCCAGGCGGCTGAGCACCAGCCCGTCGACGTGGAAATGCCAGTACCGCCCGCCAAACGACGATCCGGCCTCGGGCACGCAATAGAAATTTGCTCCGGGTATGGCGCGCCCCAGCGCCTCGCCGTCATCCGATGCTGTTCGACGGTAGACGTCCATCGTCTGACGGTATCCCCGAGCCTGCGACCCCCGACTGGCGGTTCGCAGTATGCGCAAGTTTGCGCAAAATGGCTATCGACCGTCCGCGCCTGGCCGATATCTACACTTGTCGGGTCACTTCCGGGGTTGTGAGCCCGACCTCTATCGGGACCAGCTGCGCACGCTCGGGGTCGGACTGACACCGCTGCCTGCGGAGCGAGACGTGGGCCATGGCATTTCCATCGAACATCGACCTATCGAGCCTCAACGGCAGCAACGGCGTCGCACTGACCGGCACGGCCGCGGGCAACAATACCGGCTGGTCGGTTGCGCCGGCGGGTGACGTCAACGGCGACGGGTTCGACGACGTGATCATCGGTGCGCCGCAGGCGGCGGCGGCCTACGTCGTGTTCGGCACGTCGTCGGCCTTTCCGGCCGTGCTGGACCTCGCGAGCCTGGACGGCAGCAACGGCTTCACGCTGAGCGGCGCGGCGTCCGGCGACCAGAGCGGCTTCTCGGTCGCGTCGGCCGGGGACGTCAACGACGATGGCATCGATGACTTGATCATCGGCGCGCCGAACGCGGCGGCGGCCTACGTCGTGTTCGGCACAAAGTCAGGCTTCCCCGCGGTGCTCGATCTGGCAACCCTGGATGGCGGCAACGGGTTCACGCTGACCAGCGCGCAGGGCACTGACCTCAGTGGCCGGTCGGTCGCCTCGGCCGGAGACGTCAACGGCGATGGGTTCGACGACCTGATCATTGGCGCCCCCCAGGCCTACACCAACGGCACCTGGTCGGGGTCGGCCTCCGTCGTGTTCGGCGCATCGTCGGGCTTCGCCCCCACGCTCGATCTCGCGAGTCTGGACGGCAGCAATGGCTTCACGCTCATCGGCTCAGGGGAGTATGACTCCACCGGCTGGTCGGTCGCCTCGGCGGGAGACTTCAATGGCGACGGCTTAGACGACCTGATCGTTGGCGTCCCCTTCGGCAACGAGCGCGACGGCGACTTTTTTGGGATGAGTTACGTGGTCTTCGGCCAGGCGTCAGGCTTTGCCGCCACGCTCGACCTCGCGAGCCTGGACGGCAGCAACGGCTTCGCGATGATCCCGTATCAAACGACAAGGACGGACGGATTCGAGCAAGTGAATTTCGGCTGGTCGGTGGCGTCGGCGGGAGACCTTAACGGAGACGGCTGTTCCGACCTGATCATTGGTTCCCCGTTCCAAACGGACGGGAGCGACCCGGACAAGCCCACGGGGGAGCCGACCGATGTGTTCTACGGCCGACAGTCGGGCTTTGCGCCCACGGTCGAGCTTTTCAAATACCCCTACTACGCCACCGGCCTGCAGCAGGCGGCAAAAGATAGCGGGAGCGGCTTTTCGATCGCCTCGGCGGGAGACGTCAATGGTGACGGCTTGGACGACCTGATCGTCGGCGCCCCCTATGCCAATTCCAAGTCGGGGGTGAGCTACGTGGTGTTCGGCAGCGCGCTCATCACCAGCGGGCTCAGTAACTATGCATTCGACCTCGGGCAGCTTGATGGCCACAACGGCTTCACGCTGAACGGCACCGCGAAGGGGGACTATAGCGGCTGGTCGGTTGCCTCTGCCGGAGACGTGAACGGCGACGGCTTCGACGACCTGATCGTCGGTGCCTGGGGCCCATATTCGGAGGCGGGGGCGGCCTACATCGTGTTCGGTGGCGCGTCCGGTCCCACCGAGACGACCGGCACCTCTGCGGCGGAGATGCTCGTCGGCGGGGCTGGCGACGACATCTTGACCGGCGGCGGCGGCGAGGACGTGTTCCACGGCGGCGCCGGCGATGATCGCCTGGTCGCCAGCGATCTGACCTTCCGCCTGGCCGACGGCGGCACGGGCACCGATACCTTGGCGCTGGATGGTGCAGCGGCCCCGATCGACCTCGGCGATCCGCTGTTCGCGGCCCGCCTCAAGAGCATCGAGCGCATCGACCTGAGAGGCGCCGGCGCCAACACGCTGACGGTCGATCAGCTTGCCGTGCTGGGCGGCCTGGACGCTGTGAGCGACGGGCTGCACGTGTTGACCGTGGAGGGCACCGACGTCGACAGCGTGCTTCTGGTCGAGCCGGGTTGGACGAAGACCCTGTCGTTCAGCAATGCCGACGGCACCTTCCACCGCTATGCGCTGGGCAACGCCGTCGTCGATGTCGAGGCGGGCGTGGCGGTGCCGGGTGCGACGATCGTAGGCACCGCAAGTCCCGACACGATCAATGAGACGACGACGGTCGTCGGGCAGCCGCTGGCTACGAACAGGGACGACATCATCAACGGCGGCGACGGCAATGATCGGATCGACGGGGCCGACGGCGACGACACGATCGTGGCCGGGCCAGGAGATGACATCGTCACGGGTGGCGGCGGCAGCGATGACATCTACCTCGGATCCGGAAAGGATGCGGTGCGCGACGTGATCGCCGCCCTGAATGGCGACAGGATTTTCGACTTTGGCGCGGACGACACGCTCGACATCCTGGACGTACGGATCGACCGGGACGCCCTCGGCGTGGCGAAAGACGCGCATGGCGCTACCATCGCTGCCGACGGCTCCAGCTTCGAGCTGGTCGGGGGCTTCTCGGCAGGCAATTTCATGACGGTTGCGCGCGGGGCTGGTGCGACTGCGCACACCTTGGTGACGTTCGAGCCCTTCCTGCCCAGCCTGTCGGAAGGCGTCAGCGTCGATCCGGCGTCGATCAACGGCATCACCAACGAGCCGTTCCTCACAGGCGACGGCGCGGTCCGCTTCTCGCTGGAGCTGAAGTCCGCAGTGTCGGCCTTCAGCAACACCTTCGGCACTTACAAGGTCGCCGCGGACGGGACCATCCATGACGTGCATGTGCTGTTCGCCAACACGCTCGATGTGCGGGCGGGAGCCGATGCCGTGGATCTGGGCGTGCCGGCCGACGGCGAGAGCATCGGCTTCTTCCTGATCCAGAACGGCTTCAACGCCTACGGCACGCTGCCGGACGATCTGTCGTTCGTGGCGCCGGGCACCACCGCGCCGGCGACGGTCGACAGCGGCGGGCACTCGGTGCTGTACAGTGCGACGCTGGGCGCGCTCGAAGGGGCAGCGATCTTCCATTCGATTGCTACGCTCAATCCCGCAAACGCCGACCAGGTGCTGTCCGGCGTCGCGCCGGGCGGCGGAGAACTGCTGCTCGGCTTCGAGGACCTGCCGACCGGGACAGGCGACAATGACTTCCAGGATGTCGTGATCGGGATTCGCACCCTTCATGACGATGGTCTGATCATTCAAGGATGAGCTTGATGTCGCCGAGCTCGCCGGACACGGCAACGGCCCGAACGCCCGACGAGAAATTCGTCCTGACAAGCTCGCGGCATTTTCCAGAATGGCTGGCGCGGACGGGCGCGAGCCTCGCCTTCACCACCTACCAGGCGGGCAAAGTGTTCTTCATCGGACTCAAGGGCGAAGGTCGTCTCGCGGTGTTCGAGCGCAGCTTCGCTCGCTGCATGGGGCTCGGCGTCGCCGCGGACGGCCGTTCGCTGGTGCTCGCCACGCAATACCAGCTCCTGCGGTTCGACAACGTAGTTTCGAGCGGCAAATCGAGCGGCGACAACGACGCGGTCTTCTCGCCTCACCTCGCCTGGATCACCGGCGATCTCGATGTTCATGACGTCGCTGTTGCGGCCGACGGCCGGCCAGTCTTCGTCAACACGCTGTTCTCCTGCATCGCCACCGTCAGTGAAGGCTATAGCTTTCGGCCTCTCTGGCGGCCGCCGTTCATCTGCCGGCTGGCGCCGGAGGACCGCTGTCATATCAACGGGCTGGCGCTCGAGGCCGGCCAGCCGCGCTATGTCACCTTGGTCGCCGCCTCCGACGTGGCCGATGGCTGGCGCGACCGTCGCGCCGACGGTGGGCTGTTGATGGACATGGTTACCGACGAGGTGCTGCTGGAGGGCTTATCGATGCCGCACTCCCCGCGCGTCCATGACGGTCGTGTCTGGCTGCTCAACTCCGGCACCGGCGAGCTGGGCTTTCTCGACCGCGGCGCCCGGAAGTTCACAGCGGTGGCGTTCTGCCCCGGCTATGCGCGGGGTCTTGCATTCGTCGGTCCCTATGCCGTTATGGGACTGTCGCTGGCCCGCGAGAACCGCACGTTTCAGGGGCTGCCGCTGGATGGGGCGCTGGCGTCGCGCGGAGCCGAGCCGCGCTGCGGTCTGCTGGTCGTCGATACCAGGACGGGCGACACGGTGGAATGGCTGCGCATCGAAGGCGTGATTCGGGAGCTGTTCGATGTCGCTGTGCTACCGGGAGTGCGCAATCCGATGGCCATCGGTTTCTTGACTGATGAGATCAGGCGCGTGATCTCGATCGACGAGGGAGAGGACGAGGTGCATGGCAATTGAGCGGCGACGCGCGGCCGTTTGCTGTCGGCCGCGACGATCGCAATGGCGCGCCTCTGGCCACCACTGACATCGAGATTCCTGCTCGGTCCGGAGTGGTATCCGATCGGCGGCCGCAGCGCGAGTTCGCCCAGCTCGCGGCCATGGGCTCCCTTGATGCCGTTCTGGTCGATATCGCATTGCGCGTTCTCAGATCGAGCCCCTGATCGAAGGATGCGCAGACTCCAAGAAGCTGCTGGACCGAATGCTCGCGCCCCTACTTTCCGGACGTGCAACAACTGGCTGAAATGAGGCCTATACCGGGCCGCAAACGTGCGACGGGAAATGGACCTAAGTTGCTGATTGTTAGGCATTTTCGCCGGAATCGACCTTCTAGAGCGTTTTCCCTAAAAAGAGAGTCTGAGGGGATTCCCTGGATAGGGGAAGAATGATTCGATTCCTCATTGAGTTGGAGGAGTCGATGGGAAAGCCGTACAGCCTGGATCTTCGCGAGCGCGTGGTGCTGGCGCTGGAAGAAGGGATGTCGACACGTCAGGCAGCCGCGCGCTTTTCAGTGGGGATTGCGACGGTGGGGACGTGGGGTCGTCTGAAGCGATCCAAGGGCAACGTTCAGCCGGCCAAACAAGGAAAGCCCAAGGGGTCTGTGCTCGATGCGCATGAGGACTTCATTCTGGGGCTGCTGAGAGACAGGCCTGATACGACGCTCGCCGAGTTGGTGGAGCGGCTTGCGGCAGATCGTGGTGTGCGGGTGGTTGGGACGGCGGTCTGGAAGTTCCTCGATCGTCGCGACCAGACGCATAAAAAAAGACTGCGCACGCCAGCGAGCAAGAGCGCCCTGACGTAAAGGCGGCACGCCAGCGATGGGTCGATCAGCAGCCTGAGCTCGACCCCAGGAACTTGATCTTCATCGACGAGAGTGGACTATCGACCAAGATGGCCCGGTTGCACGGCTGGGCACCGAAAGGCCAGCGCTGCCACGCCGCCATCCCGCATGGCCATTGGAAGACAGTCACCTTCGTCGGCGGCTTGACGATGGCCGGCTTCATTGCCCCGATGTTGCTCGACGGGCCGATGGACGGAGAGGTCTTCCGCGCCTGGTGCGAGCAGATGCTGGCGCCCCTCCTGGCGCCCCACCACATCGTCATCATGGACAATCTCGCCGCCCACAAGGTCGATGGCGTCAGACAGGCTATCGAAGCTTGTGGTGCAACGCTGCTCTATCTCCCGCCCTACAGTCCGGACTTCAATCCCATCGAAAATGCCTTCGCCAAACTAAAGGCCCACATCCGCAAGCTCGCCGCTCGAACCATCGAGGCCCTCGAAACCGCCGCCGCTCAGGCTCTCCAATCCTTCAAACCTTCCGAATGTGCAAACTTCTTTGCCAACCTCGGATACGGCTCCGATTAATGGGAATCTGCTCTA
>JAEZHS010000298.1 GCA_023436825.1 Pseudomonadota bacterium
ACCCAGGCGTCGAAGCTCAGCCCCAGCGGCGCGAGCTGGGCGAAGCCCTCGCGCACCTTCTTGTCGCGCAGGAGCCCTTCCGGACGCACCGCCGTAGCGCCCCATTGCGCCTGGTCCGGATCGGTCGAGGCAATGAAGCGGATGCCGCGGAAGCGGCCGCCACCCGCCAACATCATCGCCTCCAGGACCTCGCACACGCGCGCGCCGAGCGGCAGGTCGGCATGGCCGACGATGCCGGCGCACACGCGCGGCTTGCCGTAGCCGCCGCTGGCGCTCATGGCCGCCACGCCGTTGGCGAACTCGATCTCGCCTACCGGACGCATCTCGGCCGGCCCGTCGGCGCGGTACATCGACAGCCACTCCAGGTAGACGGTGGCGATCACGTTGTGGCCGCCCTCGGCGATGTCCTTCAGCAGATCCGGCAGCAGGTAGGTGCCGCTTTCGGGGCGATCGATCAGATGATGGTGCGGATCGACGATCGGCAGGTCGGGCTCGAGTGCCGCCTCGCGGCGCTTGGCGAGCCATTCGGGCCGCACCGCGAGGTGCGAGCTGATCGCGGTCGGTGCAGTCGACGACATCTCCCTCCTCCCGCAGCTAGCGCGCGAACTTGGCGGTCAGCGTCGCCTTCTCGAGCGTGTTGAAATGGAGCTGGAAGCCGACGATGGCGGCCGAGGTGTCGGCGTTGACCGGCAGCGCGTCCTGCTTCACGGCGAACAGGGTGAAGACGTAGCGGTGCGGGCCATGGCCCTCGGGCGGGCACGGGCCACCGTAGCCCGGCGCGCCGAAATCGGTGCGGGTCTGCAGCGCGCCCTTGGGCAGCAGGCCGGCCTTGGGGTTGCCGGCGTCGAGCTTGAGTTCGGTCGCATCGGCCGGGATGTTCACCACCACCCAGTGCCAGAAGCCGCTGCCGGTCGGCGCGTCGGGATCGAAGCAGGTAACGGCGAAACTCTTGGTCCCCGCCGGCACGCCCGACCATGAGAGGTGCGGCGACTTGTTGCCGCCACCGCAGCCGAAGCCGTAATCGGCCGACAGGATGTGGTCCATCTTGAGGGTCTCGCCCTCCTTGAAGCTGCTGCTGCTGAGCGTGAGCGCCACGGTTTCCTCCGGTTTCCTGCACAGGTGGAAGCCGAGAGTGGACCAGCCCTGCCGCGCAAGGCAACTCGTTCAGGCAGTGTCGGGATGCGAGACGATCGTGGCCCGAGGATCCGCATTGCGGCGCCTCAGCACCGCAGCGCTTCGCTCGGCGAGGTCGGTCGCCGGGCCGAAGGTCGGATACAGCGTCGGCCTGGGTCGGCCGACGGCAGCCGCTTCGGCCGGCCGCTCATGCAGCACGGTGCCGGCCGCGAACAGAAAGAGCACCGCCCAGCAGGTCGGGCCGACATAGGCGCCGGATGCCTGTCCCAGGATCGCCCACGCCATCCAGCAGAAGGCGGCGCTGGGCACGCCCAGCACGCGGAACCATGCCGTGATGGCCCCGATCATGAGGATGCCCCAGACAAGTCCCAGGTAGATCCAATGCAGCCAGAAATAGTTGATCAGCAGCTCCGTCGACGGTGAGACGACCGCCCAACCGGCCGAATAGTAGCGGGAGCGCAGATAGAGATTCGTGACTTCCCTCTCGATGAAGGGCTCGCCCGTCAGACCGGCCCCGGCGATCGGATAGCGCTTCATGATGTCGAGACCGGCCATCGCCGGTCCCTGCACTCTGTAGAAGGAGCTGGGATCGTTGCCCGCCGTGATCGACGCCAGCCGTTCCGCGAACAGTGTCTGGGCCAGCACAAGAAACATGACGAGGGCGATCGCCCCCGCGCAGGCAACGATCAGGAAGCGTGTGGCATCGATACGGCCGCCGCGGCGGCTGTTGAGAAAGAGCAGGTAGGGCAGGAGCAGCAGCAACATCAGCAGCACCGTCGGTCCCGGCATGGCGAACAGGCCGACTCCGACGAGCGCCAGGTACCCCACGAGTTTCCCGCGCCAGGGGCTGGCGACCAGCCAGATGAAGCTGAAGAGCGTGAAGCAGAAGGTGACGCTGGCGGGCTCCGAGGCGAAGAACTTCGGGCGCACGCGATTGTAGAAGAGCACGTCCCGGAGATCGTTCTCGTAGACGCCCTTGCTGTAGAGGACCCTGCGCACGGCGTCGCTGACGGGCCGCAAGCCCGCGTAGCTCTCGAGCAGGCAGCCCACCAGGATCACCAGGGCGAAGCCCAGGAAGAGTCCGGCGACCTGGCGGCGGTCCGCTTGGCTGACCGTCAGGAAGAGCGCGTAGCCGATGACCAACGAATAGGTGAGCTGGATCAACCCGTTCGTGCGACGCGACAGCCAGGTGATGTCGGTCGCGAACAGGATGGAGATCAGGTACAGCGTCAAGACGGCCATGAGCCCGACGAGGGCGCGCTGGGTGATCAGGTCACGCCGCCGCCACAGCAGGATCAGCCCGGCGATGCCCGACGGCGCCGACGGCAGCGGCACCTTCACCGAAATCATGATCGTGAAGTTGGTGTACAGGCCGATCAGGAAGAGGCCGATCAGCGCGAGGTCGACCCAGTCGAGTCGCCTCGCGGTGGCGTGCGGCATGAGGGACGGGCGTGGCTGCAGGTAAGCCCGCTCAAAGCCCCTCGTATACACATCGCCGAGCGAGCCTGAGCTCGGGACCATCCGTCACGTCTCTCACCGCCGCATCTGGTTTGTGCCCAAGCGGGCGAGCGGACGGCACCACACCGTCCGCGTCGCGGTGTGGTCCTGCGGCGCCAACCACTCCGTTGCGCCCACAGTAACGCGAGTCGTACCGGCACGGCGACGGTCCGGCAGCTTCGTCACTGACTTGCCACGGCTTGGGCCAGCGATGGCGTTCCCCTACAACCCCTGCCCACCCGCCACGGCGATGGCTTGGCCCGTGACCCACGATGCCAGCGGGGACGCCAGGAACAGCGCCACATTGGCGACTTCCTCTGCATGGCCCATGCGGCCGAAGGGGATCGACGCCAAGGTAGTGTTGTAGAGCTTGGGATCGCTGGTCTTGCGACGGTCCCACACGCCGCCGGGGAACTCGATCGAGCCCGGGGCTATGCAATTCACGCGCACGCGGTCCTTGGCGTACATGGCGGCCTGGGTGACCGTGTAGTGGATCACCGCGGCCTTGATGGCGCCGTAGGGCGGCTGGCGCGCCGCGGGATGCAGGGCGGCGATCGACGAGATGTTCACCACGCTGCCCTGGACCTGCTTCAGCACCGGATAGGCCTCCTGCGTGGCATGCACGATCGCCATCATGTCGACTGCGAGGTTGGCGCCCCAGCCTTTGTCGTCGTCCGATGAGCCGAAGGCCGAAGCGTTGTTCACCAGCAAGTCGACGCCGCCAAGGGCGGCGACGGCGTCGCGCACATAACCGCGAACGGCGTCACCGTTGGCGAGATCGGCGCTGGCAGCATGGGCCTTGCGGCCGAGCTTGGCGATCTCGCCCTTCGTCTCTTCGAGGGCCTTGGGATCGCGGGCGCAGATCGAGACGTCGCCTCCCGCCGCCGCGAAGCCCATGGCGATCGCCTTGCCGATGCCCCGGCTGCCGCCGCAGACGATCGCCTTCTTGCCCGTGAAATCGATCTTCATCACGCCTTGCTCCTCTCAACGCTGATTGACACAGACAGCCGACAGGACCGGCGCGGGCGAGCCATCACTTCTCGCCGTGCTGCCGGTCACCGGCGCACCGGCCGGGGTGCGCACCGTATCGCCGAAGGCACCGAGCCGGCGCGCGTCGTTGCGCAACTCGGCCAGGGCGATCTCGCAGGCCTGCCGCGACGCAAAAGCGACCTGGTAGCTCGTGGTCGAGGTGCCGCCCAGGAACCACGTCACCAGCAACAGATATTCCATTCGCTTTCCCCCGCTCGGCTCGCCCGCCCCTCGGGCGGCAATTCAACCATGCCGTCCGGGCCCGTGCTAGGATTGCCGAAGAACGACGTCCGGGAGGACACGATGCGATACGTGAAAGCCGCAGCGGCGGCAGCGTTAGCGTACGTTCTGTTCAGCGTTCCCACCGCGTTTGCCCAGAACAATGCCGTGAAGATCGGCGTCCTGGACGACATGTCCGGCCCCTATGCCGAGAACACCGGACCGGGCGACGTCGCCGCAGTGCGGTTCGCGATCGCCGATTTCGGCGGCTCCGTGCTGGGCAAGCCGATCGAGCTGCTGACGGCCGACTTCCAGAGCAAGGTCGATGTCGGAGTCGGCATCGCCAAGCGCTGGTACGACGACGAGAACGTCGACATGATTCTCGGCATCCCCAACTCGGCCATCGCGCTCGCCCTGGTGCGCATCGCCCAGGAGAAGAACCGCATCGTCATGCCGACCGCGGCGGCGACGTCGGAGCTCACCGGCAAGTCGTGCACCGGCCATTCCATCCACTGGATCTACGACACCTACGGCCAGACCAAGACGATCGTGAACGCCATCAGCAAGATGGGCGGCGATTCGTGGTTCTTCGTCACGGTCGACTACGCCTTC